>CAIXLU010000038.1 GCA_903920315.1 uncultured Oscillochloris sp. | reverse complement strand
ATGAACTGTGTCCACGCCACATCCAAGATGCTCTTGCGCATCCCACGGCTTCGGCCCATCTCCATCGGGGCCAAGTCTTCAAACACGATTACCTGATAGGCGTTCACCAGCGTGCGGCTCTCCTTGTGGGCGAAGTCGCTGCGCCGGTTGGCGATCCGCTCATGGATGCGGGCCAGGATGCCCTTTTGCTTGGCATTCTCCGGCCAGTTTTGGGCGTTCTTGGCCGCATCCTTGCGCTGCTGGACACGTTTCAGGTCGGCCTCGTCGCGCCGGTAGAAGCGCGGGTTCGGGATGGGCGGCTTTCCATTCGAGAGCGTGGCGAAGTTGTGCAGCCCCACATCCACACCTACCACGTCGCCCGTGGGCGGCAACGGCTCGGCCTCCGTCTCGCACGAAAAGCAGGCGAACCACTTGCCGGTGCGCGACCGGGTGAGCGTGACCGTTTTGGGCGTGCCCTCCACAGGCCGGTGCAAGACAACATGCACCGCACCGACTTTCGAGAGGATGAGCCGCTCACCTTCCAGCCGCACGCCATTGCCGTATTGCGGATAGGTTATCGAGTCGTACCTACCGAAGCCTTTGTAGCGCGGAAAACCGACTTCTGCGGCACCCTCTTTCACCCGACGAAAGAAGGCGTGAAATGCGAGATCCACCCGCACGCTGATGTTCTGGAGAACCTGGCGATGCACGAGCTTCAAGGCAGGCCGCGTCAGCTTCCAGATAGGGAGCAACGCCTGTGTGTCGTACAAGCGCAGACTCTCGCCCCGCTCCTCATACGCCCGCTTGCGCTCGGCAAGCGTCTCGTTGTAGACCCAGCGGCTTTCCTCAAGCTGTTGCTCAAGGATGCGCCGCTGGCCGTTCGAGAGGTAGATCCGGTATTTGAAGCTCTTGCGCATATTTTAAGTATACCACGGCTTCGTTTAAAAAGCAAATTCGTTCGCATATCAGTCGTTGGGCTAAAGCCGCTAAAGCGGGTGAAGCCCTTATATCCCAGGGCTAAAGCTCCTGGGCTTTACGGGCTATTTCTGTAAGAGCCGGATTAAGCGCTTGCGCCGTATGGAAACACCGCAATATCGCTTACGAGTCGACAATATTCGGGTCTTTTACGATATTACGGGTGGCGATGTCGAGATCATTGCCGTCATTGATAAAGCGGCGGCTGCGGACTGGCTAGCCCGCGAAGGCATACTGGCTGAGGATCCATCACACTCTGATGAGTATGCGGAGGATGAACCTGATGCGAACGATTAGTGTTGCCGATTTACAGCATGAGGCAGCGCGATATCTTGCCCTTGCCGCAGAAGAAGATATCGTTATTCTGCAAGATGGTAAGCCAGTCGCCCTGCTCCGTGGATTCTCGGAAGCTGATGATCGTCTTGACTATCAGATAGAAACCCATCCGCTCTTCTTAGAGCGCGTTCGCCGCGCCCGAAAAGCCTTTCATGACGGGCAGAGCGAGCGGCTTGACGATATTCGCGACGAGCTTTTACAGGCAGACGACCCGATCTAGTCTGCTGTGCAGTTTGCTGACTCAATCTGCGGTGTAGCCTACGTAGCACGGAACTCACCATGCCCCTCGCCAACGCCGTCGCTAACCCGATCATCAATGACCCCTTCGCCGAGCCGGGGCAACACTACGATTTCAGCGGCGATTCGCCGACGCTGCGGGCGGGTCGTCGCCCCGCGAGCTACGTGCGGGGCAACAAGTCCCAGGTGCGCAGCCTCGCCCAGCAGGATGTGATCCCGCTCGATCTGGTGGCCTCCATCCGGGCGCGGGTCACGGCATGGCGGGCCGGTGGCTACCCCGGTGTCACCCGCATTACTGCTGAGTTGCTGCGTCACTGGAACGCTCCTGACCGCCAACGTCGTCTCTTCTTCGCCCAGCGCGAGGCCGCAGAGACGGCGATCTGGCTGGTTGAGGCGTCTCCCGCTGCCAAGGCCGGGATTGATGTCCCCAAAGATGGCGGGGCGTTTACCCGCTACTGCCTAAAAATGGCGACTGGCAGCGGTAAAACGACGGTGATGGGCATGCTGATCGCCTGGAGCGTGCTGAACAAGGTGCAGCACCGTCAGGATAAGCGGTTCTCGGATGCCGTGCTGATTGTCGCGCCGAACCTCACGGTCAGGGAGCGGCTTCAGGTACTCATCCCCAGTCGCGCTGATAACTACTACGAGCGC
The DNA here is from genome assembly GCA_903920315.1 of uncultured Oscillochloris sp. Taxonomy (GTDB): domain Bacteria; phylum Chloroflexota; class Chloroflexia; order Chloroflexales; family Chloroflexaceae; genus Oscillochloris. The sequence goes on along the minus strand of CAIXLU010000038.1, from coordinate 638 downwards.
TTTGACCTCGTACCCCCGGCGTTGCTGCCCCAACTTGGGCGCGGTAAGTTCTTCATCACCAACTGGCATCTCTTCCAGCCCCAGGACGACACCGGCACCCGTAGTGTGGTGCAACTTGGCCCTGAAAGCGATACGGCCTTCTGTAGCCGCGTGCTGCGCGACCTCGGCCCCAAGGGGAATCTCTTGGTGGTCAATGACGAGTCCCACCACGCCTATCGCATCCAGTACAACCAGGCACCGCCTATGCTCCAGATGCTCGGTGAAGGCACAGGCGTGCGCCGCAAGGTGCGCGTGGAAAACACCACCAGCGAGGAGAACAAGGAGGCGACGGTCTGGGTCGGCGGGCTTGACCGTATCCATCGTGTGCGCGGCATCAACCTCTGCCTCGACCTCTCGGCCACGCCGTACTACATCAGCGGCAGCGGGCGCGAGGAGGGGACGCCCTTTGACTGGATCGTCAGCGATTTTGGCCTGGTGGACGCCATTGAAAGTGGGCTGGTGAAGGTGCCGCGCATCCCGATTGATGATAACAGCGGCGATGCCCGCCCGCGCTACTTCAGTCTGTGGGAACACATCAAGGTCACGTTGCCCAAGAAGACCACCAAGGGCGACCAGGGCGGCGATGCGCTGATGCAGAT
>CAIXLU010000037.1 GCA_903920315.1 uncultured Oscillochloris sp. | reverse complement strand
AGCCCGCCCGTTTACGGGCCGGGCGCGTGACGTTGCACCAGCCCTGGGGGGGCAGGCGGCAATCTGAGGATTGTGCAATCAGCCCTGCTATAATGCCGGAGGCGCAACAGGTGCGCCACCGGGTACCTGCCGGCACCGCGCTCTGTATGCACCTCCCGCTGAACATCATGAAACAAACAGCTCTTGTCCTGTTTGCCCTCGTCCTCGCCCTTTCCACACTGATCCCGTCTCCGGCAACCTTTGCTGCATCGCCCGCTATTCCCGGCGAATTGCTGCTGCGCCTGCGACCGGGTGTGCATCTGGGGCTGAGCGGCGGCGTTGTGCAGATTACTGACGGCGCGGCGCTCGATCTTGGGACGATCAACCACCAGTTTGCCACATTTGAGGCCAGTTCGGCGCAACTGATCTCCGCCGAGAGTAACATCTATCGCGTTGTCATCCGTCAGGATGTCAGCCCGATTGCCGCCGCCGCCGCCCTGATGCACGATAGCGCCGTGATCTATGCTGAGCCAAACTATCGGCGTAGCGCCCAGCGCACCCCCGACGATAGTGTAATTGGTCAGCAGTGGGGGCTGCGTAACGTGCAGGCATTCGACGCCTGGGAGATCACGACCGGTGGGCCGATTGTTGTTGCCGTAGTGGACACGGGCGTGGATAAAGATCATCCCGACCTGCAAGGCAAGGTGTTGCCAGGGTTTAATGCCTTAGCCGGAAACGGCGATACCAGCGACAATAACGGCCACGGCACAGCGGTGGCGGGTCTGATCGCGGCGAATACGAACAACGGCAGAGGTATTGCGGGCCTCTGCTGGGACTGCAAAATCTTACCAGTAAAGGTTCTCAGTAGCCGGGGCAACGGCGATGATGCAACGGTATCTACGGGTATCCGCTGGGCCGTTGATAATGGTGCGCGGATCATCAACCTGAGCCTCGGTGGTAGCGAAGACAGCCAGACCCTGCACGATGCGGTGAACTACGCGGTGAGCAAGGGCGTCCTCGTGGTCGTGGCATCGGGCAATGATCACGAGTCGGGCAACGCCACGAGTTACCCCGCCGCCTACGATAATGTCGTCGGTGTGGGTGCTACTGGCCCCAGCAATACCATCACTGGCTTCTCCAACACCGGCCCTTATGTTGACATCGCGGCCCCTGGCGTCGGTTTGTGGACGACCCTCCCGAACGGCGAGTACGGCCCGCCCAACGGCACCTCATTCTCTAGCCCCTACGTCGCTGGGGCGGCGGCCCTGATCTTCACCCTGCGGCCCGACCTGCCAGCCCAGGATGTTACCTGTATCCTGGAGGCGGGTGCCGACGACGAGGGCGCACCCGGTCGCGATGACGAGTACGGCTGGGGCCGTCTGAATGTCTTGAAGTCACTCCAGATAGCCCAATCGTACACGGGTTGCCCGCTGAATGTTCCCGCGCCCGCCAGCGGCAACGCACCATCCGCCTTCACGCCCGTTCCCGCCGAAAGTATTGGCCGCGACAAGGCATACTTCCCGGAGACGGGCCACAGCCTGGGGGGCGAGTTTCGCCGCTTCTGGGAACGTCAAGGCGGCCTTGCGATCTTTGGCTTTCCCACCAGCGAGGAGTTCAGCGAGGCTGGCAGTAACGGGCAGACCTACACGGTGCAGTACTTTGAGCGCCACCGTTTCGAGTTTCACCCCGAGAACCTGCCACCCTACAATGTGCAACTCGCCCGCATTGGCGACGACATCCTGCACGCTCAGGGACGCGATTGGTTCACCTTCGCGAAAACGGGGCCGCAACAGGGTTGTCTTTCCTTTGAACAGACCGGACAGGCGATCTGTGAACCTTTCCTGAGCTACTGGCACAGCAACGGGCTGGAGTTTGATGGCCGAAGGGGCAAAAGCTACGCTGAAAGTTTAGCTCTGTTCGGGCAGCCGCTCTCGCCGCCGCAGCGCGAGGAGGTGGAGCCGGGAGTGTTCGTAACGGTGCAGTGGTTCGAACGTGCCCGCTTCGAGGATCATGGCTCTGGGAGCGTGCTGCTCGGCCTTCTCGGTAACGAGCTTGTGCGCGCTCGCAGTGGGAAGTAACCGACTTCATCGCTACCGTGAGCGTCGAACCACAATCGTCAGGATCGGCGGGGTGAGCAGAGTCGTGAGCATGATCACGATCATCATCATGGAGAAGATCTGCTGGTTGATCACCCCCAGGCCCAGGCCCGCTGCGGCGAAGATCATACCGACCTCGCCACGCGGAACCATGCCCCATCCAACCACCCATCTGTTGACGTTGCCAACGACGAACCCGGCCGCAATTTTGCTGATCAGGGCAATCAGTGTGATGCCCAGGATTGTCAGCAGGAGGTGCGGATCGAGCAGGCTGGTCAGCGAGACGTTCATCCCCGTCAGGACAAAGAAGATCGGAGCCATCACCGTACCGATTGGCTCGATCAGATCCTCGATATGCTGGTCGGTATAACGGTCGAGTATCTCGTCCACCGCCGCCTTCGCCTGCGGCTCGATCTGCGCTGTCGCGGTATGGATGTCGTTGACGATGCGTGGTTTCTCGAAGGGCTGGAAGTGAACCGCTTCGAGGACGAGGCCAGCCGCGAACGCGCCCACGATCTGCGCCAGGCCAACCAGTTCGGCGAGATAGGCGCTGATCAGGCAGATGGAGAGGGCCAGGGTGAGTTGCATGCCCTGCCCGGTATTTACCCACGCAAACAGACGACCCACACGCCCCGCGAAGACTTGCCCAATCACGACAGCCCCCACCAGGAAGGTCAGGGCGGTTCCCACAATGCGCAAAACATCCCCGGCACTCACGCTGCCCACTGTCACAATTGCCGAGACGACGGCGAGGATAATCAGGCCGAGTACGTCATCAATGACCGCCGCACCAAGAACAATTTGGGCCTCGCGGGTATGGAGTGCGCCAAGATCGCGGAAGACGCGAGCGGTGATTCCGACGGAGGTAGCGGTGAGGATGGCCCCTAGAAAGAGGTGGGCGTTGGCGCTGAGATCGGGCAGCAGCAGCGGCCCAACCACGTAGGTGCCAAGTAGCATGGGCAGCACCACACCCACGCATGCCACCAGGAAGGCCGACATACCGACCTTGCGCATGTCATGAATATTCGACTCCAGGCCAACCTGGAAGAGCAGGATGACCACGCCCAAGTTGGCGAGAAATGTGATCACCTGGCTCTGTTTAATCGGCTCGAAGAAGGGCACCCCCACAAGGACGAGATTGCCCAGCACGATACCGATCAGCATCTCGCCCAGCACAGCGGGCTGGCCGAATCGCTCCACAAGGCTTGATAACTTCGCCGCAATCAGCATAATCGCAATGTAGAGCAGGGTAACGCCGATACTTGCCTCGTGCATGTGAAAGATTCTCCTCAGGCATGGTTTCAGAGTGGCCGAGTTTACTTTACACTCTTGGCATACGTACCCCCCCTAGCCCCCCCGCAAGCGCATATCTTTACCCACATCTCTGCGGGCGTGGAAGGTGCTACCATAGGGGAAGGGCTGGCGGTGAGCAGGACGGGTAACAATGCGAAAGGAAGGGTGTCATGACGGCGAATGCGACGT
>CAIXLU010000036.1 GCA_903920315.1 uncultured Oscillochloris sp. | reverse complement strand
TTCGCATATTTTAAGTATACCACGGCTTCGCTTAAAAAGCAAATTCGTTCGTATATCAGTCGTTGGGCTAAAGCCGCTCAAGCGGGTGAAGCCCTTATATCCCAAGGCTAAAGCTCTTGGGACTTACGGGCTAGGAGTTAAGGGAGTAGGTAAAGTATCGGCACTTCAGCGCCGTCACCACAGAGAAAGGGACATCGTGACCGCCGAGCAAGCATACTCCCGCTCCCTCAGCGCTGTGGTACTCGTACTCGCCCGCCGCACCCTCTGGGGCTACGCCCAGGCTGAGGTCTACGTCCCATCCCTTGGTCGGACACTGACCCTCCCCGCCGACGACCTGCTGACGCTGGACGAGGCTCCGGCCCCCACCATCCCTGCGATCATGGTCGCCACGGCGGCGGCGCGCATCCGGGCCGCCCTGGACGAGGAGGGCGCGCTGCTCGCGCCGCTCACTGCCAATGTCGTGCCGCTGCCGCACCAGCTCGCTGCCCTCCAGCGCGCCATCGCCTCGGGCCACCCGCGCCTGCTCCTCGCCGACGAGGTAGGACTGGGCAAGACGATTGAGGCCGGGCTGATCATGCGCGAGATGAAGCTGCGCGGCCAGATCCGGCGCATCCTGGTGGTGGCTCCCACCGGCCTGACCGGCCAATGGCGCGACGAGCTGCTGACCCATTTTGGCGAGTCATTTCAGCTCCTCACCCCCGCCGATTTCCCGGCCCTGCGCCGCCAGAGCGGCGACGCGAACCTTTGGCGGCGCTTCTCCCAGGTGATCTGCCCACTCGATGCGGTCAAGCCACTCGATGCCCGCCGGGGCTGGAGCGCCGAGCAGGTCGCCCGCCATAATGCCGAACGACTCGACGATCTCGTAAGTGCGGGTTGGGATCTCGTCATCTTTGACGAGGCCCACCGTCTGGCGGGCAGCAGCGACCACGTCGCCCGCTATCAGCTCGCCCGCACCCTCGCCGACGCCACGCTCTCTGTCCTGCTCCTCTCCGCTACGCCGCACAGCGGCAAGACCGACGCCTTCCGCCGACTGCTCGGCTTGCTCGATGCCCGTGCCTTCCCCGAGGCGGCGGAGGTTAACCGCGAACACGTGGCACCCTACATTGTGCGTACCCCCAAGCGAGCGGCGACCGACACGACCGGTGCCCCGCTCTTCCTCCCGCGTCAGACGCGTCTGCTGCCAGTGACCTGGGGGCCACGGCACACCCTCCAGCGTGCGCTCTACGATGCGGTCAGCGACTACGTACGCGAGGGCTACAATGCTGCCCGCCGCGACCGACGCCAAGCTGTCGGATTCCTGCTCGTCCTGATGCAACGCCTTGTCTCCAGCAGTACCCGCGCCATCCGCGAGGCTCTGGAGCGGCGGCTGGACGTCTTGTGCACCGATAGCACCGGGGCGATCCAAGCCGACCTTCGGCAGCTCGCGGATGTCTGGGATGAACTTGATAGTGAGGCGCAGCTCGACCAGGTACTCACACACATCCAGGCCATGCGCGGCGAGCGCCAGGAAGTGGAGACACTGCTGAGTCTGGCCCGGCGCTGCGAGGCCGCCGGTGTTGATGCCCGCGCCGAGGCACTCCTCGATCAGATCTACCAACTCCAGCAAGAGCGCAACAACCCGCAGGTGAAGGTGCTGATCTTCACTGAGTTCACCGCCACCCAGGCTATGCTCGGCGCGCTACTGGAGTCACGTGGCGTTCGGGTCGCCCGGCTCAATGGGGCTATGCCACGCCCTGAACGCGAGGCCGCCCAGTATGCCTTTGCCCACGAGGCCCAAATCCTCGTTTCAACCGATGCGGGCGGCGAGGGACTGAACCTCCAGTTCTGTAGCGTGGTGGTCAACTACGACCTGCCCTGGAATCCGATGCGTTTGGAGCAACGCATTGGTCGGGTCGATCGCATTGGGCAGACCCAGCCAGTGCAGGCGATCAATCTCATCCTCGCCGATACGGTGGAGGGGCGTGTGCAGGACGTTCTCCAGCAGAAGCTGATGACCATCCTGGCCGAGTTCGGCGTGGATAAGAGCGCCGATGTCCTTGACGGTACCGCGAGCGAGTCGGTGGTGGAGCGGCTCTTCCGGGATGCGATCCTTGACCCGCAGGCTCTCGATACACGGGTCGACTCCTTCATCGCCGAGGTACGCGCCCAGGCCCGCAGCGTCTCCGAGGCGCGGGCGGTGTACGATATCCCGTCCCCGGCGGAGCAGCGCGTCGGCCAGGAGCTTGCCCAGGTGGCGGCGACCCATCCGCTGCCGATCTGGATCGAGCGGCTCACCCTGGCCGCGATTGAGCACGAGGGCGGTGCCATCCGACCCCGCCTGGGGGGCTATGATCTGACCTGGGCGGATGACACGACATGGCCCGATGTCACCTTCGACCGGCGTCATGCCGATTCGCGTGGCGCACGGCTGCTGACCCTAGAGGAGTCCCGGCTGCGCGGGTTGCTGGCACAGGGAGCGCCATGGATGCCTGGACTGCCGGTGCCCGTGGTGCGTGTGAGCGGCTTGCCCGTCGGTGTCACGGGGGTCTGGGGGCTCTACACCGTCGCCGCCGAAGGCGCTACGGGTGACCAGGCAACGGTCGCCCTGCCGCTGTTCATGCACCACGACGGACGCCTGCTCGACCCCACCGCACGCTGGCTGTGGGATCATCTGCTGCGCATGACCACCGCCATGACCCCGCTCGCACCCCTGCACGGAGCCGAGGCCATGGCTCTCGCCACCCGCATGGGGGCCGCCGCTGAGCAACGCGGGGAGTCCCTGTATCGCAGCGCCATCTCCCGCATCCAGGTGCAGGCAGCCGCCGAAGAAGATCGTGGGAGGGTGGCCTACGCGGCTCGCCGCACCGCCCTGGAGCGCATCGGACTCCCCACTGTGCGCCGGGCGCGTCTGGCCGAACTGGAGCATGAGGAGTTCACCTGGCGACGTGATCTTACCCGCCGCACACGGGTTCGACCGGCCCTACGACCGCTGCTGCTCATCAGCGTGGAGGGCGCATGAGCTGGCGTGATGACATCCTCGCGGATTTTGACCCCACGGTCGCGCCGCTGCTGCTCGTCGCTGACCCCGATGGACTGCTTCGTGATGCGGAGATCGCCCTGGAGTTACCACGCCGAGGCTACACGCTGCTGCCGTACGCTGACCCGATCACCTTCCGACTCCAGTACGAGACCATGCGTGATCGCCCACTGGTGGTGGTGATCTGGGAGCAGCGCATCACTCTCACCCAGATGCCCTACGACCTACTGCGGCGCGGTGTGCTGCGGAGCATCGGGCTGGCCACACTCTTTCCCCGTCTGCACATTCCGGCCCTCGCCACTATCGCACCCGCTGACCTTGACCGGCTCTGGCTCAGCTACGGTCAGCAGCGCGGGCCGATGCTGAGCGCTCAGGAGACGGCCGCTGCGGTCATCCAGCTCTGCTTTGGCATCTCCCTGACCGCACTCCAAACCCCTGCCGATGCCCTGACCGCGATCCTCCAAATCCACACGCGAGATCACCCCATCCCCCAGGGTCTGACGAACCTGCTCTGTCAGCAGCTTGCGCGAATCCCGGCAATCCAGACGTGGCCGCTCGATGCGCTAATGAATGATCACGTCACCCTGGATGCCTTCCTCAGCCGTGCGTGGCCGCGCTTCCTGGCCGATGGTGGGCACCTGATCGCCCCACCCGACGATCTGCGCCGCATGCATGATGGAACAAGCGACTATCAGTTGGCCGCCGCGCTTCCGTTGGACGACGCACGCATCTGGCCGCTCATCGACACGCTCTTTCTCGCGGGACGGTTGACCCCGCTGCGCATAGAGACCGGCTGGCATGTCGCTCCGCCCTACGACATCGGAACCCGTGCGGATCAGGGCCATGCGGTCGAGTGGGATGGTATTGCGCTCGCCCAGCACCTTGCGGCCCAAATTCCACCCGCTGACGCAGCCGCCAGCGTATGGCTGAGCCTAGCCCCGCTGATGGGCGAATTGCTGATGTTGGCCCACGGGCCAGTACCCGCCCCCGACGTGATCACCACGGCCAATCATCTCCGGCGCGCATTTGCCGCCTGGGTGCCGCAGCGCTACGGCACGATGCTCACGCTGGCACCGCTCCCCACCCCACGCATGGTCTCGCACCTCGCGCACTGGATGGCGATGGAGCGCCAGCGTGGAGCGCGCCGACAGGCTCTCCTCGTACTTGATGGACTTGCCATTGACCAGTGGGCGCTCCTCCGCACCGTCTGGGCCGCACAGGGCCGCGCCATGCGCTGGGATGAGCGTGCCGTCTTCGCGTGGCTCCCGACCCTGACCTCGATCTCACGGCAGGCGATCTTTGCGGGTTCACCGCCCGCATCCTTTGCCCCGTACCTCGATCGCACCGATCACGAGGAGTCCCACTGGCAGCGATTCTGGCGCGATCATGGCCTGCATCCGGGTGCGGTCGCCTACATGAAAGGGCTGCACGGCCTCGATCCGGCTCGCGCTGATGCGGAGATCCAGCAGGTCGCCCAATTCATTGACCGACCCGGGATCCAGATCGTCGGCATGGTCATTGATAGCATTGATAAAATCGCCCATGGCATGCACCAGGGAGAGGCCGGGATGCAGCAGCAGGTACGCCAATGGGCCGAGCGCGGGTGGATGGCCCACCTCGTGGAACTCCTGCGCGACGCGGGCTTCCAGGTGATTCTGACCGCTGACCACGGGAACGTCGCGGCCCGTGGGGTTGGTCGCCCCAACGACGGCATCCTTGCTGACGAGCGCGGCCTCCGTGCGCGGATCTACCGCGACTCGGCCCTGCGTGATCGCATCCTCCCGCAGTTCCCTCAGAGCCTCGCGTGGGACGGACATGGGCTGCCACCCGACCGTGCGGCTCTTCTCGCTGCTGACGGACAGGCGTTTGCCCCGAAGGATACGTTGGTCGTGACGCACGGCGGAGCCGACCTATGCGAACTCATTGTCCCCTGGTGTATACTGCGCTAACGAACACCTGTTCACGCGGGAGCGCACCTATGGCCTATCTCGGATTCGACCGCCGCGTCACTCTCGCCTGGCTTGATGAAACGGCGGGCATCGTCATCCACACGACCGACCCCGTCGTTGTGCGCGCCGCGCTGCACACCCAGCTCGCCCCCGCCATCGCCGGGGTCGAGGCCCGCGCCAAAACAATCACCCTGCTCTGCCGGGTGTGGCTCAACCCACCGATGGCACCGCATCTGCGTGATGCCGCGCGGGGTCTGCTACCGGTGATCGCCCCCGCCGAACGACTCTGGCTCCACTGGGGACTCACCCTCCTGGCCTTCCCGTTCTTTCGAGATGTGGCCGCCACGGTCGGACGCCTGCTACACATCCAGGGAAATTGCACGGTCGGGCAAGTCACCGATCGGATGATCAGCGTCTGGGGTGAGCGTAGTACCCTCATCCGGGCCACCCAGCGGACGCTCCGCTCGCTTGTGGACTGGGGCGTCCTTGCCGAGCACGGGGATCGCGGACGATTTGCGGCAGTGGCGCGGCTACGAACAACGTTACCGGCGCTCCACCTCTGGCTGCTCGATGCAAGTCTTCGCGCCCACCCGAACGAAGGCATCGCCCTTGATGTACTCACGCACCTGCCGGAACTCTTCCCCTTTGATCTGGTAATCGAACGGCGCGATCTGATGCAGTACGGTCAGTTTGAGATCCTTGCCCAAGGGAGCGGGGTTGACTTGGTCTATCCGATCATGTCGTGAGCCATCGTGACGCGAGGAGAGTACTAAAAGTCGGAGGTACACTCACTACCTTCGCGCTTATGTCTGCGCCCGTCCCTATCCGCCACCCTGACTTTTTAGTACTCTCCCTCTCCCGCACGAATCTGACTCGCGAGGTCCTTGACCTGAATGAGGAATCGAGGGTTGCTTGTACACGGCAGCAGCCAGCCCGCGCACATCCAAGGATCTGATTCACGACCGGTTGTCGGGGAGGAGAACGTGACCATGTCGATCTCGCGCCCCATTGTCCTCACCGCCCGCACCGTTTCCTGGCTCGCCCGCTGCACACGTCGGATCTGGCTCGATCTCTACGGCGACCGTACGCTTCAGGTGGCCGACAATCCCGTCGCTGCGCGGCGGGCGGCTGCAGGTGTGGTTCACGAGGCGGCGGTGATGGTGACGATACGGGAGCCCGCCCCGCCCGTGGATGAACCCGACTGGCCATCGCTGGTCGCCGAGACCCAGGCACTCATGCGGGCCGGCGCGACCGAGATCCGCCAGGGCGGGATGGAGGCGTGCGGGGGTCGCCGGTTCCGACTACGTGGACGCCCAGACGTCATGCGTCGAACACCGCATCCATCCCTCCTTGGGGCGTGGTCGTACGAGCCTATCGAGATTAAGCAGCACGGCATGGCGACTTCCCACGATACGATCCAGCTCGACTTCTCTCGCTGGCTGCTCACGCAGGCGCAGGGTCACACGCCGGATGGCGAACTTTGGTTGGGGGCAGATGCCGATGGGCAGCCTGCGATGATTCTGCAGCGGAGCGAGCCGTTGGCTGCCCTGGAGTGCGATCTGCGCCAGATTGCCGAACTCTCGTCCGACACCGAGCCGGCAATCGCATTCGCTCGCCACTGCGGCTACTGCGCGTGGCGCAACGCCTGCGATGCCGCCGCTGACACACGGCAAGATATTGCGCTGCTCTCTCGTCTGGATCGCCGAACCGCGACGGCGCTGCGTACGGATGGATTCACCCGCCTTGCCGATATTGCCGCACTCTCCCCATCCCGTCTGATGCGCTATCCCTACGCAGACGAGACGCGAGCGGCGCATCTTCATGCCCACGCACAGGCGCTGATCAGGGGAGTCCCCTATGACAAGGGGCCGCCGCCGTCGCCGCTGCCGATGCCCGCGCTGTTCTTCGATATTGAGAGTTGCCCTCATACGCAGGAGCCCTGGGCCTTCGGCTGGCTTGATGCCGCCGGTGTCCCCGGCATGGCAATCGTAAGTGCGTGGCACGTGGCCGCGAAAAGTACCCATGCGATCATCGCAGACATCCCGGTAATCTTTGTGCGCGACCCCGCTGAGGGCTGGCAGCAGGTCGTCGTGCGGGCCGGGCGGGACGCGGGCGCGATCCTGCATTGGGGTCGCTATGAGCAGGAGTGCCTTGCCCGCACCGGGGGGGAACGGGCGCACGCGGCGCTCCATCGACGACTGACGGATTTACACACCGTGCTGGATGGTCGCTACGCTCTCCCCATCGCACGAAGCACGGGACAGACCACCGGGAGCCTCAAAGCAGTGGGTACCTACCTGGGCCATCGGTGGCCGGACGAGGCCGATTGGCTCGTCGCATGGGAACGGTACACCGCGTGGCATGAGCAGGTGGCGCTGAATCCGTTCGAGGGTACGCCCGCCGTAACCGTGAACCCGCATCTCGCACCCGCGCTGGACTATCTGTGCGCAGACTTAGAGGCGCTCCGGCTTATCTGGAGTTGGCTCCATGAGCATGAATCGCCATTCGGATCACCGCATCAAGGATAACCCTTTGATACGAGAGGGACGTGAACACCGTATCCGTGATACAACTCTCCAGGGATGAACTCTGTATCAGCATCTTTGTCATATCGGACGTTTTACGCAGCGGCAGTCGAGATGGAAAGCGCCGTGAAATAACGAAAGGATACGCGCATGGATATCGCACAGCAGAAGCTCATCGGCTATCAAAAAAGTGACTCCGACGCGGGTACGGTTATGCGTGCTGTGGTGGAAGTAACGTGGGTTGATGGATCTCAGATCTGGGACATCTACGAAAATAACATCTGTATTGATGCGCTCACGTCTCGGCCACCTCTGGATATCGAAGTTGAGGAGAAAACCGACGAATGACCCATGGGACTATCGCACGATTGTCACAAAGCAATACCTTCACACCCCTGTGCGAAGGGGTACAGGCACCAACACCTCTATCGATCTCCGTATTGAAGAACAGCGGGTCTGCGTGACATCGGAACAGAAAACGCAATAATCGAAAACGTGTATATGTGTCGTTATCGCGAACGCTGGATCGTGAGCCAGAGTCACCATGCGTGTCACCCGTCACACCAGGGTTACGATAACGTGAATGACCGCGTGCAACCGATGTGGAGTGCTAACAAGGGGTGTCGCAATCGTACAGTCAGCCTGTCTCTCCGATTATTCCACTCCCGGATGCGGGCCAGAAAGGGAGCAAAGGGCAGGAGAATACACATTCTCCTGCCCTGTGGGCGAGAATATCCCTGACAATGGCCCGTAGACGATGCAGGAAGCCTGCAGAAAAGCGCACGAGAAGATGTCAGGATAGGGAGAGACGAGTGACAAGGCAGATCGGGAGGACGAGCGATGAGTAGCCGGGACAACGAGCGTGCCGTGATTGCAGGGCTGGCGCACACGCATCACATGAGCGAAGGTGCCATCGCACACCTGCTCGACGCTCTGCGGCGAGGGAACGGTAGTGCCGCCCAGTTCAATCACCCCGAACTCGGCGGCATGGGCCAGTGGATGGCCGGCGGTATGATAATGATCGGGGACGGGTATAACCATGCGCTCAAGGCGACGATTGCACACCTCTGCGCCGAACTTGTCCCATTAGCGACTCGCACGGTGGCACCGTCGGGCGGCGGATTTTCCGCATTCCCTCGTCTTGGCGAGAGTCGTGCCTGGTGGCCGGATGAACTGGGAGCCGCCTCGGCGAGCGGCGCACAGAACGGCGTGCGCTACGCCTACTTCGCCACCGCGCGGCGTCTGGCCCTGGAGATCGCGGGTCGGGTGACGATCTATGACACGCTTGACCACATCATTTCCGGTGTCGCCCAGCAGCAGGGCAAGGCCAGCACCCTCCGTTTCCAGAGCCAACATGGCATCGTCACGCAGGGCCATCTGCTGCGCGTCGCAGAGTATGATCTGTGACCGCGTACCCTGCTCGCCGAACTCCGCATCGCCACCGCCCTCTTTCTGCATTTCGGTGAGATTGATGATGAGGGAGAGCCAGAGGCCGAAGAGGTTAGCCAGGAGGCTACGGGTACGCTGGGTTAGCGGGTGCTGG
>CAIXLU010000035.1 GCA_903920315.1 uncultured Oscillochloris sp. | reverse complement strand
GCGCGCACCGCCACCACCTGCGGTGTCCCGGCGGTGAGAGTGCCGGTCTTGTCGAAGGCCACGGCGCGCACGCGGCTGAGCGTCTCAAGGGCAGCCCCGCCCTTGATCAGCAGACCGTTGCGGGCGGCGTTGCTCAGGGCGCTGATCACGCTGACCGGAGTGCTGATCACCAGGGCGCAGGGACAGGCGACCACGAGCAGGGCCAATCCTCGATAGAGCCAGCCAAAGCTGCCGTCGGGCGGATTGAGGAAGGGCTGGTTGAAGAAGAGCGGCGGGATTATGGCGGTCAGGACGGCCAGCAGCATGACCGCCGGGGTGTACCAGCGGGCGAAGGAGTCGACGAAGCGCTGGGTGGGGGCTTTGCGTTCCTGGGCATCTTCGACCAGCGCCAGCATGCGGCTGATGGTATTGTCGGCGGCCAAACTGCGCACCGTTACCTCTAGGCTGCCCTCGCCGTTGATGCTGCCCGCAAACAGATCGTCGCCAGGAGCCTTGTCAATCAGCCGGGATTCGCCGGTGATCGCGGCCTGACTTATGGCCGACGTCCCGGCCCGCACGATGCCGTCCATTGGCACACGCTCGCCGGGGCGTACGATGATCACGTCACCCACACGCAGTTCGGCCACGGGGACGCGATCCTCGTGCCCGTGGCCATCGTGGCTGGTGAGGCGGAGGGCAGTGCTGGGAGCCACCGCCATCAGACTGCGAATGCTCTGGCGGGCACGTCCGGCGGTGTAACCCTCCAGCGCCTCGCCGAGAGCGAAGAGGACCATCACCATGCCCGCCTCCGTGATCGCCCCGATCAGCACGGCCCCCAGGGCGGCCACAGTCATGAGCAAATTAATGCTGATCTGCCCTCCGGCGCGCAATCCGCGCCATGCGCTGCGGGCTACCGGCCAGCCTGCCAGGGCCATCGCCCCAAGGGATGCGCCATCAATGAGCGGGTGACGGATCTGACCGACCTCGCTGAGCAACAGGCCCGGTACGATCAGCAGCCCGCCCAGTAGAGCCAGTCGCGTCTCGGTGCGCGCCCACAGGAAGGCCCAGAATCCTGCTGGTGCCTCTACGCTCGCGGCTGGTTCGATCACGCGGTAGCCCAACTCGATCACGCGGGCCACAATCAGATCGCGGGTCGCGCTGCCCTCCACCGTCATTCGCTCGGTGGTAAAGTTCAGCTCGCACGAACTCACACCGGGGAGCTGAGCCACGCCTAGCTCCACCGTCTTCGCACAGCCAGCGCAATCTAATCCGCCGATCTGGTAGGTTGATCTGATGCTCTCTGGCATGAGGGTTTCCCTTTATCGCTCGTCCCGTTCGATGTGCAAATCCTGATGATCTAAGCCAGAATGCGGTAGAATGCGGCTATTCATACGTTAAGAGGGATCTACAACCGTGCGACGACGGGGTGGGAGTAGCCATCCATGATAACACGGAGATTGATATGATACGACGCACTGATCCGCTTGTTCGCACAAGCTGGCGCAGCTTGTGCAGCACCTATAGTGCCTTTTCCATTCTCAGTCTGTGCAGCGCGGGGGCCATCCTGAGCATTGGCAGTGCGGGGTCCATCCTGAGCATTGGCAGTGCGGGATCGATCCTGAGTATTGGCGGCGCGGGGTCCATCCTGAGCATTGGCGGCACGGGATCGATCCTGAGTATTGGCGGCGCGGGATCCATCTTGAGCATTGGGAGCGACCGATCACACCGTAAAATAGCAGGATCGCAGAAGTAACCCTGTCATCCCAGCCGCCCGGCCCGTAAACGGGCGGGCTAGATTCTGCGAAGGCCGCTGAAGCG
>CAIXLU010000034.1 GCA_903920315.1 uncultured Oscillochloris sp. | reverse complement strand
GGACGACCAGCGGCGATGGCTAGAGGTAGCTCGTACTCGGCGGCGATCTCGCGGAGCAGGGAGGCGTAGGGTTTGGAGTCGCGGAAGATGACGGCTACATCTTCGGGGGCGACGCCAGCGGCGAGCAGGGTGCGGACGTGACGCAGGGCGGCGCGCACCTCGCGCTCGCGGTCGGGCGCGCTGATCAGGTGAATGGCTCCGGCGGCGTCAACCTGAGTATGTATGTCAAGCTCAAAGATGGTCGCCTCGGCGTGGGCCAGGGGCGGCAGCGGGGAGATGGTGCGTGGCAGGTACTCGACCGTTGCCCAGGGTAACGTGAGGCGCAGGGAGTCCAGAGTAGCGGTGAAACGCCGGTGCGCCGGACGCTCACCGGGGTCGCCCGTGAGGGTAATCAGGCTCTGCTCGGCACGTTCGCAGAGGGTATGCAGCAGGCGAAGCTGGATGCTGGTGAACTGATCGAAGCCATCAACCACGAAGAACGCAAGGTTAGCCAGAAGTGCGTCGTCGGACTGAATGACGGCGATGGCACGCGCCATACGTCCAGCGTCGTCGCTCACACCGATGCGGGCGAGAGCAGACTGGTAGGCGGCGTAGATCGCGGAGAGGTCTGCGTCGTAGGAACTGACATCGGCGGTGGCCAGAGCCTCGGGCGGGGTTTGGGCAGCCTGAAGTTCATCAATCAGGGACAGGGCTTTGGTGACGAGGCCGGGCTTGTGGGCCACGGGCGCGAGGTGCGGGATGGCACCCTCGGCGGCAAGGCGGATCAGTTCGGCGCGCAGCAGCCGGATGCGCAGAGTGGGACTGGCCTGCGGAAGCTCGATCCCCGCCTCTTTCAGGATGTGAGTAACGAGGCGAGACATCTGATACACCGAGGCGCGGGGTATTCTCGCTGCCACCTGCGGGGCGAGGCGATCCCGGTGGAACCCGCTGGGCACCAGAAGTACGGTTTGGCCGCGCCGAGGCTTTGCCATCCCCGCAAGAGCAGCTTCGGTTTTGCCCGCAGCGGCGGGGGCGAGCAGGATGGTTGTGTGGTGATCGTGGGGCATAGTGTGGTACGCTTTGGGAAGGGACGATGAGCAAGGGTACATCGTTTATCGTCAATTATAGAGGATCACGATGCAGAATCAGAGAGAGTTTGTGGGCGGGGTGCGGCCACGATTGTTGGCGGTGCTGGCGCATCCAGACGATGAGAGCTTTGGGACCGGCGGGACGCTGGCGTTCTATGCGTGGTGCGGCGCGGAGGTGCATCTGGTCTGTGCGACGGGCGGCGAAGAAGGCGAGATGGCCGCGAAGTACCTTGAGGGTTATCGCTCGACGGCGGAGCGACGGGCAGCGGAACTGGCTGGGGCGGCCCAGGCGCTAGGGTTAACCAGTGTGACGATGCTGGGCTACCGCGACTCGGGAATGCCGGGGGCGGCGGCGAATCATCATCCGCAAGCGCTGTTTGCTCAGCCCCTGGAAGATGTGGCGGCGCGGGTAACGGCAGAGATTCGGCGCATCCGTCCACATGTGGTGGTGACGTTTGACCCGATTGGTGGCTACCGTCACCCCGACCATATCGCCATTCAGCAGGCGACGGTGGAGGCGTTCCACGCAGCGGGCGATCCGGCCCGGTTTGCGGGGGAACTGCCGGCCTACGCGCCGCAGAAACTCTATTTCCAGACCTTCTCGCGGCGCTTCCTGCGGCTGGCGGTGCGGCTGATGCCGCTGTTCGGGCGCGATCCACGGCGTTTTGGGACGAACGGGGACATTGATCTGGCGTCGCTGGCCGAGGTGGAATACCCGATCCACGCCGAGGTTGACTTCTTGCCGGTGACGAAGGCGCGGGAAGAGGCCGGAGCCTGCCACGCCAGCCAGGGCGGCGGATCGGGAATGATGCGCGGGCCGCTGGGCTGGGTGTTTCGGCTGCTGGGCGGGCGCGAAACGTTTATGCGGGCCTTCCCAGAGCCAACGCCGGGAGTGCGTGAGCGAGATCTGTTTGCGGAAGTCGTGTGGACGTAATCCGCCCTGCTACGGATTCAGGTGCCAGCGCTCGATGTTCCAGAGGTAGCGTGGCGAACTGAGATCAACGGGGCCATCGAGTGTGGTGACGCTGGCGCTGAGTGCCACGGGCAGGCGGTCGTCCCAGAGGAAGAGGTAGGGCAGAGTCTGGGCGACACGGGCCTGAGTCTGGCTAATCGCGGCGATGCGCTCATCCTGGTTGTAGAGCTGGCGGGCTGCCTGAGCTTGGTTATCGAAAGCCGAGTCGGAGAAACCGACAAAGTTGCGGGTGGCGCGACTGTCGGCTTGGCCCTGGTTGAGTTGGCTGGAGTGAAAAAGCGCAAAGTCGTCGGGGTCGTAGTAAGACGAATCAGCAAAAGTGGGATCGCCCATACCGTTGCTCCAACTAGCGAGGAGCAGATCGAAGCTGTAGGGCGTGGCGTACTTGGAGAGAATCACCGTGGCGAAATCGGCAGGCTCGATGGTGATCTGAATACCGACGCTGGCAGCGGCGGCGGCGATACGGCGAGCAGCCACCACGCGGCGCTCGTCGTCGCCACGAACAAAGAGAGTAGCGGTGAGGGTGATCCCCTCGCGCTGGCGGATGGTAGCGTGATCGGGCAAGACCCAGCCAGCGGCGTCAAGAAGGGCGCGTGCGCCATCAGGATCCGCCGCAGGCACCGGCGACGGAGTGATGTCGGCCCAAGAGCCGGGTAGGGCGCTGGAGGCAATCGGGATACCCTGGCCCTTGGTGGCAACCTCGACCAGACGCGGTATATCAACAGCCTTAGCCAGTGCCTGACGCACACTCAGGTCGGCGAAGGGATGACCCTCACGCAGGTTGAAGCCCAGGAAGTAGTAGCCATTCTCGGGGTAGCCACCGATCTGGAGGCCAGGTACGGCGGCGGCGCTGCTCTGGAGGCTCCAGGGCAACTCGGCCAGAAGCAACTGACCGTCGCCAAGAGCTTTCAGTGCTACCTCAGGGCTGGCAACCACGACGAATGCCACCTGGTCGAGCAGGGGCGCGCCACGACAGAATCCGGCAAAGCGCGAGAGGGTGTTCGCCTTACCGGGCTGGCGATCATTCAGCGTGAACGGCCCACTGCCCACTGGCATATCCCAAAAATTAATCTCACCAATCGCGTGACCCGCAAGCAGGTGGCGCGGCAGGATGGGCACGGCGAGAGCAGCGAGCAGCGGGGCGTAGCGCCCGTTGAGCTGAAGGACAATCGTGTTACTGGTGGGCGTCGTGACCGCTTCAATCGTGCGAAGATCCGCGAGGAGCGCAGTGCTGGTAATGGGCAGCGTGCGCAATTGCTCCAGAGTGAAGAGAACATCCCCGGAGTCGAGAGGCGCACCATCGTGCCAGGTAAGGCCACTGCGCAGCGTGAAGGTAATCGTATGCCCGTCGGGGGTAGTATCCCAACGCTCGGCAAGATCAGGCACAGGGCGCAGCTTATTGTCGAGGCGGATCAGGCCGCTGTAGAGCAAATTGATAATCTGTTCCTCACCACGCGAGCGAGGCTGCCAGGGCCGCAGATCAGGCAGATCGGCAGCTAGGCTAATGGTAAGGCTCCCGCCACGCGGCAGCGATGTGGCGGTTGGAGGCACAAGCGTAGGGCTAGGGATGATCGTCGGAGCCGGTGTATCCGGGGTGGCAGTGCCCGCAGCGGATGGCGAACCGACCGCAAAACTACAGCCTGCAAGCGCGATAACTATTAGCAGAGCGAGGCTCAGGCTCACCCAGAAGATCGAACGAAGAGATAAAAAACGCATAGGGGCATTATAGCCCATCTTAACGGCCAGATCGGTAGCGAACATACGTAGAAATGGCTCGCCCGTGGCTCCCGTGCATATGCTACAATAAGGACGTATATTAAGGATCGCGCACAAGAAAGGTCAGAAAGGGGCACCACATGGCACCTGAGACGAGTGACGGGGGGATGCAGGGTGCGCTGTGGTCCGCGCTGGAATCGCTTGGCACCGCACAGAGCTTTCGCCGCTACAGCTACATCCACACACCCACCCAGCCCGCCTACGCTCTCTACATGCTCGTCTCCGGCCAGGTCAGCCTACAGATGCTCTCGTTAGGCGGGCGGGTGCTGACGCTGCGGGTGATTGAGCCGGGCCAGATCTTCGGCCACAGTGTGCTTGATGGCGACGTTACCTACGACACCTACGCCGAGGCTCTGAGTCCGGTACGGGCGGTGTCGGTGCCACGTGCGGCCCTGTTCGACCTGATCCAGCGCCAGCCGACGATGGGTTTGGCCCTGATCGATCAACTCGGCCAGCATCGCCTTGCGGTCAGCCGCCGAATTGACGAGGTGGCCTTCAAATCGGTACCGGCGCGTCTGGCCTCGGTACTCCTAGAGATGTCGGAGACGCAGCCGAGCGCCGGCCCCCCGCAGCAGCGCGTCCCTCGGCGCACACATCAGCAACTTGCCGAGATGATCAACGCCTATCGCGAGACGGTGACGAAGGTGATCAATCAGTTCCGCGACGCACGCCTGCTTGATGTGGATCGCTCGGGGATCACGTTGCTCAACCCTTCGCGGCTGCGTGAACTTTCGCAGAGTTAATCCTCCGCATAAAAAAAAGAGAGGGTGAGAGGGAGAGTAGTACTCTCCCTCTCACCCTCTCTTTTTTTTATGCTATCCCCGTCGCAGCATCCAGACACCACCCGCGATCAGCAGGGCGGGCAGGAGCAGCGCACCAACACCGGGGACGAGCATCTTGATGGCGATGAAGGCACCGATGCCGAGCAGCACCATGCCAAGCGTATGGTGGCGACAGGTCGGATCGGCGTGGGAATGGCCGTTACCCATATTCTGAACGGGAATGTCCTGCCCTGGCTGTAGAGGTGCGCCGGTATTCGGATCAATGCGCAGGCGCTGGGTGGGCGTGCCCTCGGCGACGAAGACCTGTGAGCCAGACGAGGAAACCGAGGGTGTACCCGCTGGTTCCTCGGGCATAATGATCCAGAGCAACGGGTAGAACAGCAGGCTCGCCCCGCTGAAGGCCAGTAGCGCGAAGGCCAGCCGCACGATCACGGGATCAACCCCTAAGTAGCGCCCGATCCCGCTCGCGACACCAGCTATCATTCTGTCGTCTCGGCTACGGGTGAGCCGTAGGGTCGTGTTCATAGTCAACTCCTTGTGCGTATATCTGTTTCTCTGCGCATAGGACGTGCGACGGGAGGAAAAGTTGCACGACCCTACAGTGCAGGCCCGCACTAGGCACTGCTCACTTGCATACTAGACAGACGACCTCTACAATGAATATCGCCCGCCGACTGCCCACCCTCCGCTGCGCATAGTGATGAACTGAAAGACATGGAGGTTACGATGGCTGAGCATGTGTACAAGGTCATTGAGTTAGTCGGCTCCTCACGCACGACGATTGAGGATGCCGTCCAGAACGCACTGACCAAGGCCGGGGAGACGATTCGCAAAATCCGCTGGTTCCAGGTGACGGAGACACGTGGGTACGTTGATGAGGGTTGTGTGGCCTACTGGCAGGTCACGATCAAGATTGGTTTTACGCTTGAGGAGTGATTGTCAGGTGTCAGGTGTCAGGTGTCAGTTCGTAGCGCGGGCTTCCAGCCCGCCGACGCGCATCTGACCTCTGACCTCTGACCTCTGACCTCTGACCCCTGACCCCTGACCCCTGACCCCTGACATCTGACAGCAGCGTCCCGGCGAGCATATCACCCGCCGGGACGCTTCGCTTCGCTCTGCGTGGCAGCGTACCTTTTACGGTAGGACAAGGTTCGCAAGTACTTTATCGTTCAGACAAGGTTCAGATCAGCTTTACAGTTTGCGGTGTTCGTAGTGCGGGCTTCCAGCCTGCCGATACGCATCTGGCT
>CAIXLU010000033.1 GCA_903920315.1 uncultured Oscillochloris sp. | reverse complement strand
CCCCGGTTGGCGGTAGCTGTTCGAGGTTGGTCAGATTCTCAAGCAAGAGCCGGTAGCCGCTCGCGGGCATAAAGGGTGTTCCGGGTGCATCAATGCCGAGTCCCATCGCCCCGCGCTCCTCCAGCAGCGTTGTCGCCACCTCATCGCCGAAGGCAGGAGCCTGCGAGCGGCCCGCGCTATCAAGATCGAGGTAGGCATCCGGATCTCCCCAGCGCACATCCCAGCCCGTCACCAGCAGCACCAGTGCATCCTTAGGAACACGCCCATTGCGACGCTCCCAGTCCCCGAGTTCATCTACGCTAAATCGGTACCCGGCCTGATCCTGCGCCCGGTCGCGCACATCAATCACCACGGCGGGCAGCACCAAGTCGCGGGGCGAAAGCTGCTCGACCGTCGCCGGACTCGCACCGGGCGCGGCGATAATTCGCAGCAGCGTACCCGTACGGGCACCGATCTGAAGATACCTGATCGTGCCATCAGCATCCCGACTGATCTGCGTGTGTGGCTCGTTGGGAAGGTAGGGAACATCCTCGCGTACAACATGGCTCAGATCAACCGTGCGCGTGATCTCCGGCTGCGCAACGGGCGATTCGCGTGGCACACACCCCGCAACCAACACCGTTAGGGCGATCACGGCGAACCTTGCCCACTTGTGTGTCACGTGCGTATTGTGCTGCTCCATTCGTGGCTATTATAGCAGGCAGGGCTGGTGCAAAGTTCTATCACGGTATCGCCGTGGGGCTAAAGCCAATACCTTTCACATAAGCCGTCAGATGCCGACCACGAATAGGTCACGAATACGCGAATAAGGCTCTGCACCGGGCTATTCGTATATTCGCGTCCTATTCGTGGTCGGCGCGGCATGGCCTTATTCGAAAAGTAGTGGGGCTAAAGCCCTCGGCTCTCGGCCACCAATCCTGTTGCCGTCGGGTGGTATAATGTTAGCCTATAACGTTTAGCGCAGCGAAAGCCTACCTGAATGTCGCTCTACATCCCCGAGGGCATTCCGCCCGTTATCTCCAATGCCATGGCCCGGATCGAGCGCCGCCTGCCTTACCCCGGCGAGGTTCTTGTGCGTCAGGGTAGCCGCGTTGAGCCGGAAGATATCGTCGCCCAGACTCTTAAGCCCGAGCCTCCACAGATCGTCAACGTCGCCCGCTCGCTTGGCATCCCGCCAAGCCAAGTTGCTCGCGCCATGAGCCACGAAGTGAATGCCAGAGTGGAGTCGGGCCGTGTTCTCGCCCGCACAGCGGGGGTGAGCGGGCGCACCTGCCTTGCGCCAGTCACTGGCACGGTTGCCAACATTGACAGTGAGACAGGCTATGTGACGATTGCCCCCGACCCAACGGAGTATACCCTCCAGGCTACGGTGCGCGGCATTGTCATGGAGGTTATTCCCTACGAGGGCGTGGTGATCGAGGCACCGTCGGCTCAGGTATACGGGGTTTTTGGTGTTGGCGACGACCGCAGCGGCGTGCTGCGGCTGCTAGCCACCGACCCGAGCGATAGTGTGAAGCCCGATCAGATTGATGCTCGCAGCGCCTACGCCATTCTCATCTGTGGAGCCAGCATTAGCGCCGCCGCCCTGCGCTGTGCGGTGAAGGAACAGGTACGCGGCATTATTGTCGGCGGGATTGATGAGTCAGAGTTGCACGACTTTCTCGGCTGGACCGATGCGCGCAATTGGCAGGTGGGCCTGCATTCTTGGCAGTGGCCTAGCCCGCTCAACGCCCCCGACCCAAAGCTGACGATCCTGGTAACGGAAGGATTCGGCACTCACCCGATGAATGCGGCTACCTTTGATCTGCTCAGTGCCCAGGATCGTCAGGAGGCACTGATTGAGGGACTCACCCGCCTACGTCGCCCCCTGCGCCGCCCGCGTGTCGTCATTCCCCTTACGCGCAGCGGCGGTGTCCAGGTCGAGCCGCCGCGTCCATCTCTGCGCCCCGGTGCCAGCGTTCGTCTGCTTGATAACGATCATCTCGGTCAGATCGCGCAGGTGCGTGCGGTCTCTCCGTCACCGCGCCGAGTCGCCTCGCGTGCGACTCTCCCCGCTGTCGAGGTGGTTGGCAGTGACGGGGTGGCGATCTGGCTCCCGCGCACCTGCGTCGAGGTCCTCTCCTGAGCCTCGCCCATTAAGGTAAATGTCGCTCAATTCTCACCCTCCCAGCCCTCTCTTCCCTGCGGGAAGAAAGGGCTGCGACGGGCCTTGCCTGAGTACTGGCTACCCTGCATCAATGTAACAACGATAGGGTATACTACGGGCAGATCGTGTTCTACAAAGCTGCATAAGGGTGGGGGTTGGAGCTTCCCCCTCGCCGAGAAGCGAGAGCCGACGATGACCTATCGCCTTATGGTTGTGACAGCCGAAAATGAGACCTTACGCGCTCTGCCCGCCGCGCTTGGGGATGCGGTGAGCGTCCAGATCTTTGAGTCGGCAAATGACGCCCTCTGGGAAATGCGGATGAATCCGCCAGAGGCTGTAATTGCGGAAGTTGATCTGCCAGGGATGACGGGTCTGGAGCTGGCTGAGATCATTCCAAACTTCGAGATTCAGACGAACGTACTGTTGTACAGCGTCAACATAAATGATGCCGCCCGGAAGCAGGCGGAAGCGATTGGCGTCTACCAGTTTTTGCACGGGCCGGGTGCGGCTGATACGCTCCACACGGCGATCATGTCGGCGCTGCACGCGGCACGTGAGGCAACGGCGACAGCGGCGGCCGTGGCCGCCGCCGCTGTGCCGGAACCCGAGCCGGAACCCGAGCCTGCGCCTGAGGTGAAGCCACGACGAGTCGGCCTCCGCACGGTCTCCGCTGCCCCTGCGGGGGCCAGGACGAACAGTCCTACCGATGATCCAAAGGCCGAGCGGCACGACTTTACCCCGTCCCGTGTGGTGCTGCCGTCGGCGCGTGAACGTGAGCAGGCCGCCACTCCTCCGTCGCCGCCGCCTACTCCTCCGCAGCGCGGCGGCCTCGCATCGCGCACAAAGGCAGCGGTTGAGCGTAAGCCTGAGTCGAAGCCTGAGCCGAAGCCCGAACCCGTGCCGATGTCCGATATTCCCGGCAGGCGCAGCTCTGGCACGATGATCGTTACGGCAGAGAACATTAACGCCGTCCGCAAGATCATGAGCCAGATCGCGCAGGAACTTGGTGCCCAGAGCGTGATGCTCACTGACCGTGCGGGCATGGTGCTGGTTGATGTCGGCACATCCAATAACCTCCCCATGATGATCGTTCTGCCGCTCCTTTCTACCAGTTTCTCGACCGCAGGCGAAGTTGCTCGCTACCTGCGTGAGGAGGACGCGCTCACGGTCTATATTCACGACGGTTTGAATTACGATCTTTATTGTTTTGACGTTGTGCAGCGTTTTTTGCTTGTGCTTGTCTTTAATAAGAAAGTCGCCAGCTCGAAGATCGGCGCGGTCTGGGTGAACGCCAAACGAGCCATTCGTGAGTTGCGAGACAATCTTTCGAATACGTAGCGTGTTTGCGCACTACAATGAGCTATGGTATACTCCGAGCGATTTCCAGCCGGATGCCCATAGGAATATCAGTTAACCAGTTCAACTCTTCAATGGCGAACGGTTGACATTTTTTTGCCCTTCATGGTAGAATGATTGTGAAAGAGTTCTCAATCATAATCTAATCATGGATAGGGCATAGCGAGAGGGAACCGTTACGATGCGAAATCGGATCCTCACCGTCTTGGGAGTGTTGGCAGTTGTCGGTGCCGCCATGTACTTCCTGGGCATTCGGATGACCAAGGACGACCTACACATCTCGGCTGCCGCAGAGCCCCTCCTCTGCATCGGTGGCAAACTCGCAAGTACAGGTGAGACCTGTGCATCAGGACTTCCGTTCACCAACGCATTGCTTATGACGATTTTGGTGGATGTTATCCTCGTCGGAATTGCCTTTGGTATCGGCCAGCGCTTGCAGGCTGTACCACGCGGATTTCAGAACATTGTCGAGTTCCTGGTTGAGTTTTTCTATGACTTCGCCCGTGGGGTTGACAAGAAGAATGTGGGTAAGTTCTTCGCTCTCCCGATGACGATCTTCCTCTTCTTCCTCTTCGGTAACGTCCTCGCGCTCATACCAGGCGTCGGCAGTATCGGAACGTGCCGGGCCGAGGGCCATGTAGCCGCCGCCGAGGGTGCCCATGCGGCAACGGCAGCGGGTGCGACGACCGCCAATGCCGCAGAGGCAGCGGCTGCGCCGGCAGCGAAACCCCTTCTCATCCAGACCTTCCCGGCCTACTGCGGCAAGGGCAACCTGTTTATCCCCTGGCTGCGCGCCCCTGCGGCGGATCTCAACGTCACCTTTGCCTTCGCTCTGGTGGCCGTGTTTATGGTCGAGTTCTGGGGCTTTCAGGCTCTCGGGATCGGCTACCTCGGAAAGTTTTTCATCAATCCCTTCGGTAAGGAAGGCGCGATTATGACGCTTGTCGGTCTCATTGAGTTTATCTCAGAGATCATGCGTATCGTCGCTTTCGCCTTTCGTATCTTTGGCAACATTTTCGGCGGTGAGGTGGTTCTGGCCGTTATGTCCTTCCTCTTCGCCTATCTGCTGCCTCTGCCCTTCTATGGCCTTGAAGTGTTCGTCGCCTTTATTCAGGCGGTCATCTTCGCGGTTCTCACGCTGGTCTTCTCGGCACTCGCCGTGCAGGCTCACGGGGGCCACGACGATCACGGCCCTGCATCGCATGAGGCGGTCGCTCACTAGGGCATTTGTCTCCACGCTGTTCACTCGCTACAAAGTGTAGAGTTGCTTAGGAGGATTCAGGCAATGACTGACGACGGGCTGCGGCTTCTCGCAATGGCGCTAGCAATCGGTATTGGCGCTGTTGGCCCGGGTGCGGGCATCGGGATTATTTTCGGGGCCGCGATTGAGGCGATGGGTCGGAACCCCGAGGCTGAGGGCCTGGTGCGAACCTACATGTTCCTTGGCTTCGCACTGACTGAGGCGCTATTCATCTTCGGCCTCGTGTTTGGTCTGCTGATCGGCTTCAAGATTCTTTAAGAAGCAGGTATTTCTAGCACGTACCTTACAATGGGTACGTAGAAAGTAGCAGTAGACAGTGGAAAAGCTGGGCATCAATTGGGGCTTGCTGATAGCGCAGCTCTTCAATGTAATCTTCCTGGTCTGGCTGCTTGGCCAGTTTCTCTACAAGCCGATTCTTAACATGCTGAATGAGCGGACACAGCGTGTGCAGGGGAGCTTGAACGAGGCGAGTCAGGTTAAGCAGCAGCTCGCGAACGCGAAGAAGGATTACGAGGCAGAGCTGGCTAAGGCACGCCAAGAGGCGGCGAAGATCGTGACCCAGGCCCAGGATCGGGCGAAATCGCAGGAGGCTGAGATTATCGCTCAGGCTCGCCGCGAGGCCGACCGTATCCGTGAGGATGCTCGTACCACCGCGTCTCAGGAGCGTGATACCCTGCTGAGCGATGCGAAGGGCAAGATTGCCGAGCTGGTGACGTTGACGGCGACGCGCGTGATGGGCGCTGAGCTTCAGGCCAGGGGTCACGATAAACTGATCGCTGAGTCGCTGGCCGCCCTGGATCGCCGGAACTAGAGGGCGTATCCCAACCTGTAGGCTGTCAGGAGGGGCGTATGCCTCTTCCTGACGCCAGTGGTGGTTGGGACCCCTAAAGATGGATTATAACGATTATGGCAACCACAGTTGATGCCAAGGCGATTGCAGGGGCGCTCTACGAGTCGCTTGTCGGCACGGCGCTTGAGCAACTCCAGGGATCTGCGGCCAAGCTCGCGCAGACGGGCAACGGTGATCTGGCCCAGCGTGTTAACGCCGCCCTTCCCGCCGATGCCTTGCCGCAGGTGCGGAACTTCCTGCTCGGCCTTGCGAGCGAAGGTCTGATCGATCAGGTTGGGCTTGTGGCTCAGGCTTTTGCTGGCCTTACGGCAGGCATATCCTCCCACGCCATTGATGCACTGGTTACCAGTGCTGTCGCCCTCGAACCCGCGCAGCAAGATTCAATCGTCGCCGATCTGCGTAAACGCTACGGCGATCTGAAGGCCACCTTCGCGGTGGACGCCTCACTCATCGGTGGCCTGATCATCCGCGTTGGTGATCGGGTTCTTGATAATAGCCTGCGCACGCGACTCAGCGCTGTTCAGCGCAATATGCTCACGAGCTAAGATATGGGGAACAGGGAACAGGCGATAGGGAACGGGCAACGGGCAACAGGCAACACATTGAAGCACAGCATTCCTGTTTCCCCTTTCCTCTTGCCTGTTCCCTGTTCTCTCGTTGCCTCCTCTGATGGAGCACTGACACATGACAATTACTGATGACCTTATCTCCCGGCTTAAGGCCGGGATTACTGCTGGAGTCGACCTGAAGCCCCGTCAGGTGAACGTGGGTACGGTCGCCTCTGTCGGCGATGGCGTCGCACGAATCGAGGGTCTGGATCGAGTGGTGGCCGCTGAGTTGCTGGAGTTCCCGGTGAAGACGGGTCGCAGTGAGTCGATCTTCGGGATCGCCCTGAACCTCAACCGGAATGATGTCGCGGCCATCGTGCTCGGTGACTCTGAGTCAATCGCTGAGGGCGATCAGGTTAACTCCACGGGTCGGGTGATCTCGGTGCCGGTTGGCCAGAGCCTCCTCGGTCGCGTGGTCAATGCCCTTGGCCAGCCGGTAGACGGCAAGGGGCCGATTAATACCGATACGCAGCGCCCGATTGAGCGCATCGCCCCTGGTGTCATCACCCGTAAGTCGGTGGATACTCCGGTTCAGACGGGTATCGTCGCGATTGATGCACTCATCCCGATTGGCCGTGGTCAGCGCGAGTTGATCATTGGCGACCGCCAGACTGGTAAGACGGCGGTCGCGATTGACACCATCCTCAACCAGAAGGGTCAGGGGATGGTGTGTATTTATGTGGCTATCGGCCAGCGCCGTGCCCAGATCGCTCAGGTGGTAGGCGCATTCGAAAAGTATGGTGCCCTCGACTATACGATTGTTGTCGCTGCCTCGGCCTCTGAGTCGGCTGCGCTCCAGTATATCGCCCCCTACGCCGGTTGCGCGATGGGTGAGGAGGTTATGGAGAAGGGCGTGAAGGTGGACGGCAAGCTCGTCAAGGACGCCCTGATTGTCTACGACGACCTGAGCAAGCATGCCGTGGCCTACCGCCAGGTGTCGTTGCTGCTGCGCCGCCCCCCTGGTCGCGAAGCCTACCCCGGCGATGTTTTTTACCTGCATTCGCGCCTGCTGGAGCGCGCCGCTCGCCTTAATCAGGAGAACGGTGGCGGATCACTTACCGCGCTGCCGGTCATTGAGACTCAGGCCAATGACGTATCGGCCTACATTCCCACCAACGTGATCTCGATCACCGACGGCCAGATCTACCTAGAGGCCGACCTGTTTAACGCAGGCCAGCGTCCGGCACTGAACGTCGGCGTCTCGGTTTCGCGTGTGGGTAGCTCGGCCCAAACCCGGGCGATGCGTACGGTGGCCGGTAAGCTCAAGGGTGAACTGGCTCAGTTCCGTGACCTGGCGGCCTTTGCGCAGTTTGCCTCCGACCTGGACGCCACGACGAAGGCGCAGATCGAGCGCGGCCAGCGGCTCCAGGAACTGCTCAAGCAGCTCCAGTACAACCCGCTGCCGGTGGCGGATCAGGTGGCGATGCTCTACGCGGCCAACAATAATTACCTTGATGATGTGCCGGTTGCACAGATCACGCGGTGGCGCGACGACTTCCTGGCTTTCCTGAAGACGGCTCACCCCGAGGTGCGCAAGCTGATTGATGACAACAAGCTGGATCGCAAGTTCCCCAGCGATGAGGTCAAGAAGGCACTCGAGTCGTCAATCAAAGAGTTCAAGACCACGAGCAACTATAGCTAATTTTGGGTTTTAGATTTTGGATTTTGGGTTGAACAGTGCTTTGCTGGCAATCCAAAATCTAAAATCCGAAATCTAAAATGGAGTGCGATATGGCGAGCAGCCGAGAGATTAAGCGGCGCATCCGCTCGGTAAAAAATGTAGCCCAGATCACCCGCGCAATGGAGATGGTCGCAGCCTCGAAGATGCGCCGTGCCCAGCGCAACGTCCTCGCGGCGCGCCCCTACGCGGATCGTATGCGCGACCTGATCGGTGAACTGACGGTGCGCGCGGTGAGCGGTGCGAAGAAGGGGACGCTTCTTGAGAAGCGCGCAAGTGTGCGGCGCGTCGGGCTGATTATCGTCACGCCTGACCGTGGACTGTGTGGCAGTCTGGTTACCAACGTGCTGCGGCGATCCGCACGTTTCATCCTCGACCAGCGCGCCCTGGGCCGCGAGGTTGATGTCTTTGTCTACGGGAAGAAGGGGCGTGAATTCGCCTCCCGCACTGGCTATACCCTCGCCGGGCATATGATCAAGATCGGCGACTCGCCCAAGATCGAGGATATCCTCGGTGTGGCCATTGATGCGGTGAAGGGCTTTGAGAGCGGGCGTTACGATGAACTCTATATGATCTATAGCGAGTTTATCAACACCTTGGTGCAGCGGGCGGCGATCAAGCAGCTTGCACCTGTCGAGGCCAGCGAGACATCGAGCAAGGGTCGTGCAGATTTCACCTACGAGCCAAGTCAGGAAGAGGTCCTTCGCGAGATCCTTCCGCGTTATGTCGAGTCGCAGATCTACCAGGCAATCCTGGAGTCAATTGCGAGCTTCTACTCGGCGCAAATGGTAGCAATGCGTAATGCGACCAAGAGCGCAAAGGATCTGGTAAAGGATCTGACCCTCACCTTTAATAAGGCACGCCAGGCCGCGATCACCAAAGAAGTCAGCGAGATCGCGTCCGGTGCGGCCGCCCTCGCAGAGTAGCAACCAACCGGGGCGGCGGCTGCCCCCCGATGGAGGATAAACATGTCGCACGGAAAAGGGACGATTGTCGAGATTATTGGCGTGGTGATCACGGCTAAGTTTCCCCTTGGCCAGGTCCCCGAGATCTATAACGCGCTGGAGATTCCGCTGGATGCAGGCGGTCGCTTGATCTGCGAGGTGCAGCAGCAGCTCGGTAATGGGTATGTCAAGGCGGTAGCCATGGGTACCACCGATGGCTTGCGCCGTGGCCTTGATGTGGTTGACGCGGGACGGCCAATCTCGGTGCCGGTTGGTCCGGCTACCCTGGGGCGTGTGTTTAGCGTCCTCGGCGACCCGATTGACGGCGAGGGCGCAGTACCCGACTCTGTTCAGCGCCGACCAATCCACCGCGCACCGCCCTCGTTTGAGGAGCAAAGCACCGAGGCTCAGGTCTTCGAGACCGGGATTAAGGTGATTGACTTGGTCGCTCCCTTCACCCGTGGTGGGAAGACGGCTATCTTCGGCGGTGCCGGTGTGGGCAAGACAGTGGTGATCCAGGAGCTGATCGCCAATATCGCCAAGGAGCAGTCGGGCTTCTCGGTCTTCGCCGGTGTGGGCGAGCGCTCACGCGAGGGGAACGACCTGATCGCTGAGATGAAAGAGGCTCAGATTGACGAGAAGACCACCGTTTTCGATAAGACGGTCATGGTCTTCGGCCAGATGAATGAGCCACCAGGAGCCCGTCTGCGCGTGGGCCTGACGGCTCTGACGATGGCGGAGTACTTCCGCGATGAGGGCCGCGACATCCTGCTCTTCGTTGATAACATTTTCCGCTTTGTGCAGGCTGGCTCTGAAGTCTCTTCGCTGCTGGGCCGCATGCCCTCGCAGGTGGGCTACCAGCCAACTCTGGGCACCGAGATGGGCGAGCTTCAGGAGCGGATTACCTCGACGAAGCGTGGCTCGATTACCTCGATGCAGGCCGTGTATGTGCCCGCCGACGACTACACCGACCCGGCCCCGGCCACGGTGTTCGCTCACCTCGACGCAACAATCTCACTTGAGCGCGGTATCGCTGAGCGCGCTATCTTCCCGGCGGTGGATCCCCTGGCCTCGACCTCGCGTATTCTTGACCCGAACATTGTGGGCGAGGAGCACTACCGCGTGGCTCAGGATGTCAAGCGCGTCCTCCAGCGCTACCGCGACCTGAAGGACATTATCGCCATCCTGGGTATGGAGGAACTGGGCGATGATGATAAGCTGACGGTATCGCGGGCGCGCAAGATGGAACTCTTCTTCTCGCAGCCCTTCACCGTCGCCCAGCAGTTCACCGGTCGCCCCGGCAAGTATGTGCCGGTGGCCGATACGGTGAAGAGCTTCGCCCGCGTTCTTGCCGGCGATGGCGACCATATCCCCGAGAGTTTCTTCTACATGCAGGGCGGCTTCGACGAGGTCCTCGCGGCCTACGGGGCCTCTCAGAAGTAATTGCAGATTTTAGATTTTAGATTTTAGATTTTAGATTGGCACAATCCACAATCCACAATCTAAAATCTAAAATCTCAAATCCGCAATCGAGGTAACCTATGCCGATGCACCTTGAGATCGTCACCGCTGAGCGGGTTGTCCTCTCGGATGACGTCGATCAGATCAATGCGCCGACTCGCGATGGCCGGGTGGGTATCCTGCCACGGCACGAGCCGCTGATGACTATCCTCCAGGCGGGCGAACTGACCATTATTAAGAATGGTGAGCGCACACCCTTCGCCCTCTCGGGTGGGTTTATGGAGGTGATGTCGAGCCGGGTGACGATCCTGGCCGACACCATCGAGCGGGCCGATGAGATTGATGAGGCTCGCGCCCAGCGCTCCCGCGCTACGGCTGAGGAGCGACTGAAGAGCGCCCAAACCGACCGCGATATGGCGATGGCCGAGGCGAAGCTGCGCAAGGAGGTTGTGCGCCTGCGCGTCGCTCAGATGAAGAATATTCGCCGCCAGTAGGACAGGAGGCAGGAGGCAGGAGGCAGGAGGCAGGTTCCCGCCTCCCGCATCCCGCCTCCTGCCCCCGCCTCCCAGTCGGCGACGAGGAGATGCCGATGTCGAAGAAACGTGTCGCACTTGTCCTCAGCGGCGGCGTGTCGCTGGGTTCGTATATCGCCGGTGCCCTCGATGAGTTGCTCCGCCAGATGGCTCAGAGCGACCAGTACGAGATTGACATCATCACCGGTGCCTCCGCTGGCGCGACTACCGCCGCGATCATTGCCCACGCTCTGCTCTACCGCAATGGCGACACGCTCCTGCATCAGATCTGGGTCAATCAGATTGATAGCTACGACCTGCTTGACTCCGACATCCCCAAGGGTACCCCCTTCTCGCTGCTCAGCAACCTCCACCTCCAAACAATCTCGCGTCAGGCGCTGACTCTGCCTCCCGGCTATCAGCCGCGCCGATCACCGCTCTGCGCCGACCAGCTTGAGCTGGCGATGACGATCACCAACCTCGACGCTCTCTCGTATGAGTCGCGGGTGCGCCTCAAGACGGGCCGGGCCTCCGAGCCTTTTATCCAGGATCGTCACTCCGAGCAGGAGACGTTTCAGCTCACCAGCACCACCTCGCCCATCGATCCGCTCTGGGAACGAGTCGCAACCGTGGCCCTGGCTTCTGCGGCATTGCCCATGGTCTTTCCGCCGATCGCGATCACACGCAATCTCGGAGATCAGGCCAACCCCGATCTCCCGGCCTGGCAGAGCAGCATCCAGTATATCCAGACGCCGGTGCGCAACCCGGAACAAGCGGACGTTGCAGCCGCAACGTTCCTCTACGCCGACGGCGGTTTGTTCAACAACCTGCCGATTGACCTCGCGTGGCATTATGTTCAGGCTCACGATGGCGATCAGCCTGACCCGAGCCAGCGCATTATCATTATTGTTGACCCCTCGAAAGATCGCATCCAGACGATTGGCCTCGATCCGCCTCAGCAGCGCGGCTCCTACCGCAATCCGCTGGTCTATCTGGGTGGGCTGATTGTGGCCATGTACCGCGAGGGCGGCGCAATTCAGTTTGACCGCGAAGTGCCGAATCCCGCTGATCAAGTGCTGGGTGCCTTGCCCGGTGTGAATCGCCCCGAGGTCGAGGCGCTAAATGATGTCGCCCTGGTGCTGCCTCGGCCCGATCAGCCGCACCTAATCGGCGCGCACTTGGTCTTCGCCCTTGGTGCTTTCCTCGATCAGTCCTTCCGTGAGTACGATTTCCGGCGCGGTGCCGCCGATGCTCGCGCCGTAGCCCAAAAGTTGCTTGGCCTTTCCGCCGATGTCACTCGGCCCGAGGGGCCGATTTTCTATGCGCCCGACAGCGACCCCCGCTTTAGACCCTACCCCACCAGCTACGCCACGCTCAACCAGATTCCTAGCATCCGCTTTCCCGGCAAGAGCGTGCGCGCTGTCCTAGAAACTCGCCTGCGCCAGCGCCTCGGCGCGGTCATCCGCAGTTACCCCGTGGGCCAATCCTGGCTGCTCAAGGCGCTCTGGGCCGTTGTGCGCTACCCCTTCTCCTGGCTGCTCACCGATTATCTGGTCAAGCAGTTGCCGGATCACTGGGCACCCGGTAGCTGACGGCTCCGATCACGGCAGCCGCGTCAGCGGCGCGATTCCCGCCAGCAGCTTCACCAGCTTGCCCTGGTCGAAACGCACCGTCAGGTACCACTCGGTACTCCTGCCGATCCGCGCCGATTCGATGGCAACCACCACACCCTGGCCAAAATGCGCGTGAGCCACCCGGTCGCCCTGGCGGTAGTGCGACGCAACGGGCTTCCCAACCTGCACAGCGCCCGCAGGGGGCGGCGCGCAGAGTGCCTCGATTCCCGCGAGTGGGGCGTCGGACAGTTCCATCGCTCCGAGTGCCATCTGCCCCCAGAGCGCACTCTCGGCCCCGCTTATCCCGAGCCGGTCGCCGGCACCTCGCCGCTGAACCGCCTCAATCAATCCCATCACCCGCCCCGCGACCCGCCCACGTTGTCCGTCCGACACCCGCCACCAGCGGACGATAAACCGCTCCTGGCCCAGTTCACGTGGAAACGTGGCCACACTCAGCGCCTGGGTCGCCGTCCACCCAGCCGGATCGCCCGCCAGTAACTCCTCAAGCTCGGCAGCGCGCCGCAATAGCGCCTCCGCCCCCGCAGCCACCAGAAACGGCGAGGTTCGCGTCTCCTTGCCGCTGATCGTGTACAAGTGCAACCACTCCTTCGCCCGCGTGATCGCCACATACAGCAGCCGCCGCTCCTCCTCAATATCGTCCGCCCCGCCAAACGGGAAGTAGCCCGCGTTGCAGTGCGGCACCAGCACCACCGGCCACTCCAGCCCCTTGGCCCGGTGGATCGTCCGAATATCCACCGCATCGGCACGCGGCCCCACCTCCGCCCGCTCCGCCTCCAGATGCGCCAGGTGCACCAGCAACTCCGCCACCGTCCCCTTCCCCCGCGCATACTGGATGAAGGATGCCACATTCGCCGCATAGCCCGCCCCCGTCTCTGGGAACCCGCTATGCTCGGCTAAAAAATCCTGATACTCCAGCCGATCATCAAGCTCGGCCAGCACCCGGCTAGCGGGATGCCGCAATTGTGCTTCAGCCAGCCAAACCAGGAGTTCCGACAGGTCGCGCAGAGCCACCGCCGTGCGCTCCGAAACCTTCTCGCCCCAGCCCAGCAGCGTCATGCTCAGCGGTTGGCCCCGGCGCAGCGCCGCATCCACACTCTCTTGAAACAACTGGCGGCTCAGGTACCGCTTAGGCCGGTTGTAGATACTGCGCCAGCAGAGCATCAGGCGCTCGCCATCCTCCGCCGCAAGCCGCCGACCAGCCCGTAGTACCGCATCATAGCCTGCCAGTTCCGCATACTTCAACAGATCGGCAATCTCGCGGCGGCGAAAAAATGGCTCGTCACCGGCAAGCTGGTAAGGAATATGCGCCGTGATCAGCGCCTGCTCCACCGCCGGGGTCTGCGCGTTCAGACGCACCAAAACCGCGATCTGCGCATAGCGATGGCCAGCGGCGCGGGCAGCAACAATATCCTCCGCAATCTGCCGCGCCATCACCATTTCATCAGCCGCTTGCCGCATGTGCGTCGCCCCGCCGAAGCCCTGCGTGATCACCAGCGCCTTAGGGTGACGCTCGCGGTTCTGCGCGATCACCCGGTTCGCCAGCACAATCTGCCCCGCCCGACAGCGGAAATTGTCGGTCATCTCGTATACCTTCGCCCCGTAGCGTTGTCCAAATCCCCGGAAGAAGAGCATCTTCGCACCCCGAAACCCGTAGATCGTCTGGTCGTCATCGCCAATCGCCATATAATTCTTGTGCGACGCCGCCAGCATATCCAGAATCTCCGACTGAGCCAGGTTCACATCCTGAAACTCATCCACCAGCAGCGCATCATAGCTGCCCTGCCAATGGGTGCGCAGTTCCGGGTGGCGCACCAGCACCTCCCAACCCAGCAGCAGCATATCGTCAAAGGTAATCCAACCCCGCTCGCGGCGGATCTCCTCGTAAAGCGCATACATGTCCAGGTACCAGGGCAACTCCGGCGGAGCCTCAGCCAGCCCAGCCACCTTACGCGCCTCCGGCGGCAGGCTGGCCGCAGCTAGTTCCGGGTAGCGCAGGTTCCCCTTGCACACCCCGATATAGTTCAACAGATCCTGCTCGTCCATACCATCCAGCTCATCAGCGGCCACCAGACCACGTTTGCGGGCCAGGTCACGGGCCGCCCAGAGGATCTGGCGATCCTCGCCGCCCGTCTTGAGCGCATCCTGAGCCAGCCGAGGCATCCAGACGCCATCGGATGCGTGGCGCACGATCTTATAGCCCAGGGCGTGCAGCGTGTTACGGGCCACGGTTCGGCAATGCGGCCACGGCTCCAGAGCGCGGCCAATCTCGTCCACCGCAGCCTTATTAAACGAACTGACCAAAATCCGCTGTGGTGCGAACACACCCTCGCGCACCAAGCGCTCGACACGGCGCACCATTGCCGTGGTCTTCCCGGCACCGGCCACGGCAAACACCAGGGCCGGGCCGTGATCATGGGCGACAATCTGCTGCTGCTGGTCGGTAAGCTGTATCATGGAATTCTCCCTACGAATGCGATAAGATATAGTACGCGAAAATGCACCGCAGCCAACAGGGGAAGGGTTACGCGCTAGAACAAAGCCTCACCCATAATCCTAGTGCTATAATGTCTCTCCTACCATGCAACGGCACCCAGGATCGATCTGTACCCAATACCACATCCATGAATATTCCTGAGCAGATCGGCAACTATACCCTCGACCGCGAGATTGGCAGCGGCGGATCAAGCCAGGTCTGGTTGGCGCACCACGCCAAGCTGCCTAATCATTTCGTCGCCGCGAAGGTGCTGATGTCGCAGGAGCGCGAGGCCATCCTTCGCTTCCATCGCGAGGCCGTCATCGCTGCTCGCCTGCGCCACCCCAATATTGTCCAGTTCTACGATTACGGCTACGCCCAGCCCTTTCACTACGCGCTGATCGAGTACATCGCCGGCGCATCACTGCGCCAGCTTATTGAGAAGCATGGCCGTCTCCATGTTGATGAGACGCTGTCCATCTTCCGCCAGATCGCCGCTGCCCTTGATCACGCCCATAGCCTTGGTATCGTTCACCGCGATGTGTCACCCGGCAATATCCTTGTCGAGCAAGGCACCAACCGCGCCCTTCTGACCGATTTTGGAATCGCCCGCGAGAACGGCCAGTCAATCACTGTTGACAATGCCATTATGGGAACTCCCGGATTCTTATCGCCCGAGCATATCCAGGGTTCACGCGCAGTCACCCATGTCTCTGATCTCTTCTCGCTCGGCGTGATCCTCTACCATATGCTCAGCGGCCAGATGCCGTGGGATGAGACGCCGGGTCTGCCCGACAACCCCGGTTTCAGCCCGCCCATGCCCCTGCGCCAGCGCGGTATTGATAACCTCCCCGGCGATGTTGACCGCGTGATGCTCACGATGCTCGCCATTGACCCGGTTCGGCGCTTCCCCTCGGCGCGTGCTGCGGTTGATGAACTCGACCGGATCTTCTCACGGCATCAAATGACCACCCAAATCATCATTGGCACTACTCCGGCACCCGCTCCGGCCCCCACCGGTTTTCAGTCCAGCGGGATTACGGCCAACGATGTTGAGACGATCCTTGGCCCCGACCTGATCCGTGCGCCGGTTGATCGCGCCCATTGCCGCGCCAAAGATCTCCGTGACCCGGCGATGATCACAGCGATCCTTGATGATTGGTCGGCTCAGCATCGCTTCGGCTTACGCCGTAAGCATCTCGGACGCCTCGCCCGCCTGCAAAAAATTACCAGCACCAATATCTATTTCTATCGCCTGCGCCTGCTCTATGAGCAACGTAGCCTCGCCGAAGATGATGAGGAACCTGATCACAGCGCCCAGCCCTTTGCCCTAACCCCTGAGGTTGACCGTTGGAAGGTCGATCTACCTCCCGTTACAGATTTTGTGGAACACCCCGGCACACGGGTCATCCTTCCCGGATCTACCCGCGTTATCTCCTGCAAGCCATGCGAGGGACGCGGTTCGACCCCATGCCCGCGCTGCAAAGGCAAGCAGCGCATCCTCGTTACCCGCCCTGTAGCCTTCCCGGTGGGAACTGGGGCCACCACGACACCCGCAGCCCTTACCAGTGGCACGAATGGCCCAACCCGATCCGCCGCCAACGGTCGTGTACACAACAGTACGACCACAGCCCCCACTCCCCCCGCACCAGCCGCACCGCGTACCGAGCAGGTGCTGGTACCCTGCCCCGGGTGCGCCGGTCGTGGCGGGATTACCTGCGCCCGCTGTGATGGCGTTGGCCGACTTGTGCAGCGCAAAGCGTTTCGCTGGAGCCGTCGCACCGAAATCATCGAGGGACAAGACGACGAGGCCGCCCTTGACGAAAACTGGCTCCACCGCACATGTAAAGCCGAGGTGATCTACCATGAGCGCCAGGCCGGCGGTTTTCGCCCTGAGTGGGCGATGATTGAGAGCCTCGTCCCCATTCTGGCCCAGGCGAAGCAGAAATCCAATGCTGACACGCGCATTATCCTCAGCGAGGTCACTGTGAGCTTTATCCCCGTCACGGATATTGTCTTTGACCTTGGGATACCTGGTGACAGCGGCCTCTATAAACTGGCGATCTACGGATTTGAGAATATGATCCCCGCCGACTGGCGATTCTTTAACTGGGAACGGGTAACGACTATTGGTCTCATCGCGTTTTTTGCTGTGGTTGCATTCATTTCCTTCCTCTTCGCCTTGTCCTAAAATCGGTCAGGATGCCATAACGCTCCCACACGCCGCACCGGACAGGGTGCATCACGTGTTATAGAATTGCTATATACTGAGCCAAGACCTTCGCCGTTTATGATACCCTTGTTGTACCGACCGACATCTCCCTAGATGCCTGTCGTGACACGATATTCTACATGGTACGATGTGGTTCGCTGGCCCGACGCGCAATCGTTGCGGTGAATGTCGTGGCCCTGGTACCCAAGGAGCGGCCCTATGAATCATCCTCGTTCATCTCGCCGACGGCTACTCAGTGGTGTCAGCCTACGTACGTCCTACGTTCATCTCGCCGTGATCCTCGCCCTTATTATCTTGGGCCTCGGCGCACGTGGTATCCAAGCAAGTACGCTCATCACGCTGAGCCTCAGCCCGGCAAACAATCCGATTGTTGAGGGCAATAGCGGATTCTCCATCGCGGACTTCACTGTCAGGCTCTCGCAAGTGGTTGGCGCCGGGCAGCAGATTGTCATTCGTATGAGTACGGTGGCACTGCCTTCCGGCTCTAATGCTGCGACGCAGGGTGACAAGACGGTTGATCCTAATGCTGACTATAACTCCACGCCTGTCTCCCTGATCTTTAACCCCGGCGATACCAAGAAGACCTTCCCTGTCACCATTTACGGTGACACCCAGGATGAACTCAACGAGGGCTTTACCGTTGATGCGACGGTCACGGCATCTTCGGTTCCGGGCATCGCAACCGGCGACATATTTGAGAGTACCGGGGTGATTATTGATGATGACAATCCCACTGTACAGTCAATCAGCGCAGCGACCGCTACCGAGACCATTGACCCGACGATTGATTTTGTCGTCACCCTCGATAAAGCAAGTACTATCGGTGAAGATATTAGTATTGCCTATCAGACGGTGGACGGCACTGCCATTGGCGGTGTTGACTTTACGAATGTAAGCCTCGGCAGTCTGTTGATTCCTGCGGGCAGTACCACCGGTATAATTAAGATCCCGCTCATTGATACGCTCGTGAATAAACCGACGACAACATTCCAGGTTAAACTTCTGGAGGCATCGTCGCTCAGCGTGAATACGCCTTTCCTACAGACGCTCGCCACCGGCACGATCTTTGATGAGAATGACGAGCCGCTGGTTGATGCAGACGGCACAACCCTTGGGATTGATGGCACGGCAAAGTTTACGCAGACGAATCCCCCCACCAGCAATCCCATTGCGCTTGCTCCGAACCTGACTCTGAGTGACCCGGAAGTCGATCAGATCACGAGTGCGGTGGTGTCTATCACTGATCTTGTTGATCAGGCGGCAGAGGTGCTGGATGTAAATGTCGGGGCAACCGGGATTACCAAAAACTATGCGGCCGGCGTCCTCACACTCACCGGGCCGACAACCGCTGCGAAGATGGAATCCGTCCTCCGCACCCTGACCTACGGCAATAGCTCGCAGACACCCGGCGTCTCGCGGACGATCAGCATTGTGGCAACCGACAACGGCACGCCGCCTGGGCCCGCCACAACAAACCCGGCTGCCCGTGTTGTCGTCACCATCAACGCCCTTGCCCCAGGGGCAGTTAATGACTCGGCGACGGTGCTTGAGGACGTCGCCACCTCGATTGATGTCCTGTCCAACGACGCTAACGGCGGTAGCGTAAAGAATATCATCAGCGTGAATACGACCGGCACGAACGGCACCGTCACGTTTACCGCCACCAGTCTGACCTACAAGTCCAACCCTAACTACTGCAATGACGGCACGCCCACCGATACCTTCACCTATTCCCTCAACGGTGGCTCGATTGCCACGGTGTTCGTTACTGTCACCTGCGTGAACGATCCTCCTAGCCTCACCCCTGGCACGAGAGTCAGTGTGGCCGAGGATTCGGGAGTATACTCTGCCTCGTGGTTTACGCCCACAACCATTTTGGCCGGCCCTAGCGAGACGGGACAGGCTCCCTTCACCATTACAACCAGCAACGATAATAACGCGCTGTTCAGCGTTCAGCCCAGTGTGGATGTGACCACAGGCATCCTGACATTCACCCCCGCACCCAATGCCAATGGCAGCGTTATCGTCACCGTCATCCTGCAAGACAGTGGCGGAACCGCCAACAATGGTATTGACGCTACCTCGTACATCTTCACATTAACGATCACACCCGTTCCTGACCCAACAACGATAAAGTCCAACGGACTGACGGTAGATGAAGGTGGCACCGGTGTTATTACCCAGACCCTCCTGGAAGCGAGTGACGTAGATACACCGCTGTTGGATCTTACCTTCACTCTTAGTACGACGCTCGTCAACGGACAACTGCGGAAGAGTGGTGGAAGCAGCCTCGTTACCATCTTGACGAAGGGTTCCACATTCAGACAGTCTGACATCAATAACGGACGAGTGAGTTACATCCACGACAATACCAACACCATAACTGACAGTTTTGCCTTTGTCATGAACGATGGAACACCAGGGACGTTCAACATCACGATCAACCCCGTGAACGATCCTCCCGTCCTCACCATCACGACGGGGTCGGTCAGTTACTTACTTGGCGATCCTCCGGTGGTCATTGATACCGGAGCAACGGTGGAAGATGGTGACTCGCCGTTCTTTGGCAACGGCAAACTGAGAGTCACACTTACCAACAACGGGACAGGCGACACCTTAAACGTGCGCAGTCAGGGGAACGGTCCTGGTCAGATCAGCACCTCGATTGGAGCAAGTGTTCTCTTCGGC
The DNA here is from genome assembly GCA_903920315.1 of uncultured Oscillochloris sp. Lineage (GTDB taxonomy): Bacteria > Chloroflexota > Chloroflexia > Chloroflexales > Chloroflexaceae > Oscillochloris. Next base: position 327 of record CAIXLU010000033.1, on the reverse strand, counting down.
GGCACGCAGATCGGCATCATCACCACCAAAACGGTCGTACCACCCGTTCTGGAGGTCACGTTCAATGGAAAGGCGTCGCTGGCTGCCGTTCAAGCACTCATCCAGAACATCACCTTCAGCAACACGACGGCACCGACAGCGCCAGGATCGCGGGTAGCGACGTTTATTGTGAACGACGGATTCCTTGACAGTGCGGAACAGAGCAAGACGATCACCTTCAATCAGTCGCCGATAGCCGTTGATGATACGGCGACAATGACGATGAATAGCCTCGCTACGCCGATCTCGGTTCTCAGTAATGACAGTGATGCTGATGGCGATACCCTG
>CAIXLU010000032.1 GCA_903920315.1 uncultured Oscillochloris sp. | reverse complement strand
GACCAATCTGATGGGCACCGTTGCTCAGTTCGTAGATCGCGTCGGCGAGATACTTGACGTTATTCTCAATCGCCGCACGCTTGGCGGCGGTATTGGCACGGGTATCGTAGTACGAGACGGTCAGGTCAATCACACGCTGATTCCGCTGGGCGGTAGTGGTGATCTTTACCGGGGCGGTGGGCGCGGACTCACCGATAGCGTTGCGTGCAATCAGGCGATAGTCGTAGGCAACGCCGGCCGCGACGGAGCTATCCACGTAGGTTGCTGCCGTACCGGGCAGCGTCACGATGGATGCCCAGGTACTGCCGCCGGACGGGGCGCGTTCGATCCGATACTGGGTGCCGCTGGCGGCCTGCCAACTCAACAGCACGTTGCTGAGCGGGTCGAGGGTTGCGGTCATGCCCGCAGGTGTAGCAGGTGTGGACGGCACGCTGGTGGTGACGTTATCAATTTCCCAGTACCAGGCGTTGTTCGCGTTGTAGTAGCGAAAGCGGATGATCACGGCAGGCTTACCGGCAGCCTGAGCCGAAATATCCAGATTCAGTGTAGTGGTGATGTCGGCCTTGGTCCGCCAGACATTCGCCCAGGTGACACCCTCGTCGCTGCTCACATCAATGTCGCCGGTGGACGTATCGTATGCGCGGAAGACGGTGTTCAGGCTTAACTGCACTCCCGGCGCAGCGGCGAAGTTCAGGCTCGGCGTGCGCAGTTCGGTATCCAGGGCAACGGGACCCGCATTGTCGCTGTCGGCAATCGCGAAGCCGCCGATGCCACTGGTGATGTTCGTGCGCGTGCCGGGGTCGTTGAATCTCCAACCGGGGCCGCTGGCAGGCAGTACACTCCAGTTGGCGGGAACAGCCTGGACATCAAACGTCTCGCTGATCGTGCTGACCGCCGCACAGGTGGCAGTCGTCGCCTGAGCAGGGGCAGCAGTAGGCGTTGCGCCCGCCCCATTCACCGCGCTGATCCGGTAGGAGTAACTGGTCGCGCAGGTGAGCTTGGCGTCGCTGTCGCTGTACTGGATGCTGCCGGGGCCAACTGTGGTGAGGGTCGTCCAGGTAGTACCGTCTGGCGAGCGTTCGACGCGGAATCCGGTCTCATCGCTGCTATTGTCTTTCCACGTCAGGCTAATCCGATTACCACTGGCCGTAGCAGCCAGATTACTGGGTGCAATCGGTGGATTTGGCAACTCCATGCTGATGTTGTCAACCTGCCAGAACCAGGCCCATGTCGCATTGTAGTAGCGGAAACGAACCTGTACGGTTGACTTATTGGCCACCTTCGATGAGAGGTCAATCTGCACCTTCCCATTGACCGATGTCTTGGTGCGCCAGACGTTGACCCAGGTTGTGCCACCATCAGTACTCACATCCACATCGGCGGTTGACTGCTGGTATGACATGAACCGGGTTTGGAAGATCAGGCGTGCGGTGGAGACTCCCATAAAGCTGACCACCGGGCTACGCAGTTCGGTATCCATCGCAACAACACCGGCTTTGTCGCTATCGGCGATGGCGAAACCGCCGGTGCCGCCGGTCTTGTTGGTGCGCTTGCCAGGGTCATTGAAAGTCCAACGGGGGCCACTGGCGGGCAGAACCGTCCAGCCGGTGGGAAGGACGTTGCCGTCAAAGGTCTGGGCCGGGAGTCCGCCGGTGAGGGTGGCGGCGGCGACATGCCGCACGAGCAGGTTGGGGGAGGCGAGAGTCACGGTGAGGAGAGTCAAAATACTGAGGACGGCGACGGAACGGAGTGGATGCGATACGTGAGTGTGTGGATGCATGGGACACGTCCTTCTTTGGTTGCCCGTAGCACGGACAGATGACACGCCGCATGCGCGTCATGTCTGTCCTTCAGCTTCCTGGAAATCCGAAGATGCAGATGTGTACTCGTCCCGTTTGCCACGATCCGGAGGCCGGAGTCCGGCCCCAGGAATCCAGCCTCAGCCACCGATCTTAGCGCGGAGGCTACCACTAAATTTGGTACGAACTTCCAGGGATTGGCGCTAGTATAACATAGCGAGTCAAGTCAAACAGCTCTTTCCACCCGGCCCTCGTTTGCAGCGCCCGGTGAAGAGCTATATACTGGCAGTACGGCATTGAGAGATAAAAATAACACGCTTGTGTGGGATTCGGCAGATGTTTGGGGATCTGGCATGCGGTTGCCTGTTCTCTAAGGAAGTAGTGATGGAATACGCCCTCGAACGCTTCACCGAGGAGGTGAAGGCAGTCATTGCGGCGACGGGGCGGGTGGCCCCGGCCCTGATTGAGATTGCCACGCCAAAACCAACTATTCCGGCTGATGTGGCCTTTCCAGCGTTCCGTGCGGCGAAGGAGTTGCGGGTATCACCGGCGCAGTTGGCGGCTGATCTGGCGGTGGCAATAACTATTCCCGACGGCTCACTCATCGGTAAGGTTGAAGCCGTCGGCCCGTTCCTCAATTTCAGTATGCACCCGCAGCGTCTGGCTGCTGCGGTACTGGCGGAGATTGCTGGCCGTGGCGATGGCTACGGACGGCAGCCTGATGGCCTCGGCAAGACGATTGTGGTAGAT
>CAIXLU010000031.1 GCA_903920315.1 uncultured Oscillochloris sp. | reverse complement strand
TGCCAGATGCGTATCGGCAGGCTGGAAGCCCGCACTACGAACACCGCAAACTGTAAAGCTGATCTGAACCTTGTCTTAGACATGGTTTCAGAGGGGCCGAGTTTACTTTACCGTTTCGCAATGGCCCTCACCTGTCGTCCTACTTGTTAAACCGAAAATGGCAAATATCGCCGTCCTGGACGATATAGGTCTTCCCCTCTAGCCGCACTGTCCCCGCCTTCTTCGCCTCGTTCATGCCCCCGGCGCTGATCAGGTCGTTGTAGGCCACGGTCTCGGCGCGGATGAATCCCTTCTGAATATCGGAGTGGATCGTCCCGGCAGCCTCGACGGCGGGCATGTTGCGGCGGATTGGCCATGCTCGCACCTCGTCCTCGCCGGCGGTGAGGAAACTCACCAGTCCCAACAGGTCGTAGGAGCGCTGGATCACCACATCGCGGGCGGGCGCGCTGATGCCGAGATCGGCCATAAACGAGGCCGTGTCGGCGTCATCGAGCTGGGATAGTTCGGCCTCGATCTTTCCGCAGAGATCCACCACTGCGCTGTTGCGGAAGGAGTAGCTTACCGTAGGTGGCGCACTGATCGCGGCTTCGCCCACATTCAGCGCTAGCAGCATAGGTTTGGCGGTGAGGAACTGGTAGCCGCGAATCATGCGCTCCTCCTCCTCACTCATTTCCACGGTGCGGATGGGCGTCTCACCCTCCAGGGCTGCCTGGAGCCGCAGCAGCAGATCGCGCTCCGCAACCCGCAATTCCTTGTCCTTTGTCGCCATCTTGGTGATCTCGGCGTTTAGCCGGGTCAGCCGCTTCTCAATAATCGCCAGATCCGAGAAGATCAGTTCCAGATCGACCGCTGCGATGTCGCGGACGAGATCGACCGAGCCATTCGGGTGCGGCACCGTCGAGTCCTCAAAGGCGCGTACCACATGCACCAGGGCGTCGGCAGTGCCAAGGTAGTTCAGCAGGGCCGGAGGAAGCCCGCCGCCCTCGTTGCCCCCGCCGCTGATCCCGGCCACATCAACATACTGCACGTCGGCGTAGGTGATCTTGCGCGGCTTAAACATCTGCGCCAGCACCTCCAACCGCCGGTCGGGCACCTTCACCATCGCCAAGTTCGGTTCCATCTGCCCCGACGAGTACGCTGCCGTCTCCGCCGTACCGCGAGTCAGCGCGTTAAACACCGTCGTCTTTCCGCTATTCGCCAGCCCTATGATTGCAAGTTTCATAATGTGTCTCTTTTCCAAATCCCCAAACAATGCTTCCGTCTGCGATGCGGGCGCAAGTATACCTTGTGCCTGTTCCCCACGCAACCCGTATCTTAAGCTGCTCTTAACCGTTTCTTCCCTAGCATAGTACGCCACTTCCGCTATAATAACTGAACATCTATATGCCAATGCTTGGGCCGACCAGATCTGGTCGCCGTGATTACTCATCACTACACGAGCTTACGGAATGTTTCGGGCTGCTGCCGCGTTTCACGTTCTGTGCAGACAGACACCGCATCCGTGCCGAGAGTCGTAGCTCGTGCCATCCCGTATGCCTCACCCAGCGGAACTCCGCGACCTTATCGGTCGCGCACAATCACGAGACCCTGTCGCCATCAGCGAGCTCTACAATTGCTACGCTCGTTTGATCTTGCGTTATATCTATGTGCGGGTTGGTGAACACGAACTGGCGCAAGATCTGACCCAAGAGGTTTTTATCAAGGTGATCCACGGGATCTCACGTTTTGAGTATCGCGACGACAAATCCTTCCTTGGCTGGCTCTACACGATTGCCGCAAACGTCCTGTGTAGTCACCAGCGCCGACGGCGGTTTGTCTTTACGTCTTTTGAACTCCAGAACGATCTTGTTGATCAGCGCAGCCAGGATAATGCACGCACGATCACTGATCGGGTGGCGCTCCAGCAAGCGATCAAGCAGCTTACCAAAGATCAGCAGCAGGTGTTGACACTGCGCTTCTTTGCTGATATGAGTAATAGTGAGATTGCGTCTCTTCTTCGACGCACCGAGGGCGCGATCAAAGCTCTTCAGCATCGGGCGATCCAGAGCCTCCAGCGCATTCTAAGCAGCGACTCTGACGATATGTCCCTTCCCTCTACATCAGGGGCGCGATCTTCTTCCTGTATCGATCCTCCGCCGATGCCTCGCGAATCCCCGACAGGAGATTAAGTGGCCCGCACCGATATAACATCTGTGCTAGATAGTGCCCTCGCGGATATGCGGGCGGGCGCGAGCATTGACGAGTGTCTGCGGCGTTATTCCGCTCACGCCGCCGAGCTTGAGCCGATGCTGCGTATCGCTGCCACAATTCGTCATCAGGCGACCACACCCCTGTCCCCTTCGCTTGAGCGCTGGCTTGTCAGCAGCAGCGTTGAGATCGAGCAGATCGCTCGGGATGCCTACGCTCACCCCGATCCGCTCACCATCCGTATCAGTCGCGCTGTCTCCATGTTCGGTGCGACGTTCGTCCGGCGTGGCTTTCCCCGTTTCGCAACATCTGCCATCACCATGATCCTTGTCTGCGGGATGACGTTTTTTGGCGTTGATGCGGCTGCCGCCCACAGCCTCCCCGAGGATTCGCTCTATTCTTGGAAGCTTCTTTCTGAGGAGGCCCGCCTACGTTTTGTGCGTGACCCTGATACCCGTGCGGAGATCGTGATCTCGATCATTGAGCATCGGGTTGGTGAGATAGATGCCCTTATTGATCTGCCTATTGCTCATCTGAATCAGTATCAACAGAGCATTGATGGGGTTTATACGCAGATTCCCCTGGCTATTGATGCCCTCCAGATGGCAAGCCCCGCGATGCGTGATGTTTCTCTTGGCCGCCTTGATGATCTGCTTGACCATGCCGCTCGTGATCTCCAGCATGCACCCGACCCGATGGGTGCCGCTCCAGGCACGCTTGCCCTGGCTGCAACAGATATCCGTCGTGTGCAAGCCGACATCCCCGCCGCTGTCGCTGCGCCTTCGGTCGCCCTTCTTTCAACCACAGCCCCGATACCGTCTCCCGCGCAGGCAACGCCGCTATCTGTGCCGACTCGTGAGTCGCTGCCTTCGGCGACATCTGTATCGTCGCCTACCGGTACGCCGACTCTTCTCATCGTCACCGTCCCTCGCGCTGGTGATGTGGCGGACGAGAATAACCCCTTCACTCCCAGCATCACGCCGACCAGTGTGCCAACTGCGGACCTTGGTCTGTCCCCTCAGTCAACACCTCACGTGCCATCGGCAACGGCGAATGGCGCTCTGCCGCCGACTCCTCTGCCTACTCGGACACTGGCTCCTATCCCTTATTTCTTGACTCCGATCTCTGCGCCGAACGACCCGCAATCTTTGGTGACCGCGACGGCATCAGTGCCTAGTACGCCTACCGCGACGGTGATGGCGACGCCCATCGCAACGGCGACCCTCACCGCAACGGCGACCCTCACTGCAACGGCGACCCTCACCGCAACGGCGACCCTCACTGCAACGGCGACCCTCACTGCAACGGCGACCCTCACCGCAACGGCGACCCTCACCGCAACGACGACGGTAACGCCCACCGTGACGCTGACGGCAACACCCACCGTCATCAATACGGCGACGCCGACAGCGACACCTACCGACATTCAGACGGCGAAGGCGACATCCACCCCGACGGTGACGCCGACCCTCACCGCAACGCCATCCCCAACATCTTCGCCATCCCCAACATCTTCGCCATCCCCAACATCTTCGCCATCCCCAACATCTTCGCCATCCCCGATGTCTTCGCCATCCCCGACATCTTCGCCATCCCCGACATCTTCACCTACCGCTATCCCTGTTTAAAGACCGCAACACGTCTTAACTCTTTGCGCACACTACTGCAGAAGTAACGCTGTCATGTCATGCTGAGCGCAGCGAAGCATCTGTCCCGGTTTCCTGTCAGACCCTTCGCTGCGCTCAGGGTGACATGGGTATTGGATCTGAAGTCACAGCGTTACTTCTGCCAGCCGGACAGCATGACTTTTGCTCTGTTACGCTTAAAGCATGTTTCAAACCAGCTTGATAGTTTGGACACATGCACTGCGTTCTGTTGCAGCAAATCTGCAATCTAAAATCTGCAATCTGCAATCTGCAATCTGCCTGGGGTGCTATAATGCTTCTCGCACCCTGTCCGAGCAAGATCACGGTGTTCGGAAGAGGGTAGAACGTATCGCTACAGCGGGTCGCCAACTGTGCAGGCATCGAGCGAGACAGCACTCATAGCCCAACCAAGCTACGGGCACCCACATCTGATCTTCTTCTGCGATCTCGATGGGCGGGCGCTGCTCGATCTGATCGAACGCCCCGGCCTCGTTGATGATCTGGCCATCTACGGATATGGTGTCGCTATCGCGATCCGTGATCATACCCCCGCCCTCATCTCCGCTGTCCGTATGCTTAATGCTCGCGGAGTTCAGGTGGTCGCCTGGCTCCAGATCCCCGAGCGCGACGGCGGCTGGTTTCATCTCCAGAATTATCCGCAGGCGGTCGAGCGCTACCGCAACCTCCGCGCATGGTCGTCCGACCACGGGCTGCTCTTTCATGCAATTGGGATTGATATTGAGCCACCCTCCAGCGAGATTGATCGCATTCAGCGCTGGGGTCTGCGCGACCTTGTCCGCCGCGTTTGGCTCGCTCACGAGAACGTCCTTTTTAGCGCCGCCCGCGCCGCGTATGCCGATCTGGTCGGCGAGATTCACCACGACGGCTATGAGGTTCATGCCTACCAGTTGCCTATTTTGGCCGACGACCGGCGCGCCGGGACGACCATTATTCAGCGTGCTTTCGATATTGTTGGTCTGCCCGCCGATGTCGAGGTGCTGATGTGCTACAGCAGTCTGCCGATTGATACTCTGGGCAACGATATTGGCGGCGCGCTGATTGTGAGCTATGGCCCCGTTGCCGATAGCATTGGCGTGGGCGCTGTGGGTGGCTCCGCCGCCGATAGCGCGCTCGACGATCTCCCGCCCCTCTCGGGCGAATCGCTTGAGCGTGACCTGCTTCTCGCTTCCCGTCATACCGATCTGATCTACGTCTTCTCTCTTGAGGGGTGCGTCGAGCGTGGACTGCTGCCGCGTATCACGCAGATGAATTGGAATCTGGAGCCGCATACGATTCGCTGGAAGCGGCTGGTTGTTGGTGCGGTTCGCGCCATGATCCTCTTCGCTCTGCTGATCTCGCGCTTTAGCGGTGGCTTCCTCGCCTGGCTCGGCTGGGGTCTCCTTGTGATCATGCTCGTTCGTAAGGCTCGCGCTGCCCTGCGGCGACGGTGAGAATGCTGAAGCCGCTATCTATGACGACCCCTCACTCCTCTCCCACCTTCAGTGGCCACGAGACCTTCGCGCTGCGCGGCGGCTGGCTCAAGAAGGCGTTCGATCTGCTTGTGACCGATTACCCCGATCTCTTCAGCCTCGACGAATCCTTTGTCCTGCTTGGCGTTGGCAAGAATATGGCCGCCTCGATCCGCTTCTGGGGCCGGGTCTGTGGGGTTTTCGAGCGTGATGAGGCTGGTCATCACATGCCCACTCCCCTTGGTCATGCTTTGCTTGCTGATGATGGCTGGGACCCTTATCTCGTCACTCCGGCGGCGCGCTGGTTGCTGCATTGGCATATCGCGGCCCGGCCCGAGACGGCGTTTACCTGGTTCTATACCTTCAATCTGCTGCGGGGCGGTGAGTGCAGCCCGCTTCAGCTTGCGGCTCATATCCAGACGTACATAAGCGAGCGTGGCGGCAAGGCTCCCTCCGACGCGACAATGAAGCGCGATATCGAGTGCCTCATTCACACCTATACGCCGCCTGATGCGCGCCGACTCGCTGCTGGTGTCGAGGATGCTTTGGCATGTCCGCTGAGCAGTTTGGGATTGCTGCGCCAGAGTCCTGGCCAGCGCAGTTACTATCTCGCGAGTGGCTCACAGCCAAGCCTTCCCGACACTCTTGTTGCCTGGGCGACCCTGGCCTTTCTGCGTACAAACGGCCAGTCTATTGCCGCATTCAACGACCTTGCCTATAGCCCCGGCTCTCCCGGTCGTCTCTTCCGACTCGATGATGATGGGCTGCTGAGCCGACTGATGGTTCTGTCTGATCTCACCGGCGGGCAGGTGGTCTATAACGATCAGGCAGGCATCCGGCAGGTTTACATGAGCGGCGACAGCGGGGACGATCTTGCGGATACCCTGCTGCGCCGTACTTTTGAGGATCTACGATGACCACCCTGCCTGCGCCCCCGCGTGTCGAGGCTCGCTACACGCGCTCCGTCCACCTTCAGCGCGACTTCGCTGGTCGCACGAGTCTGGCCGGTTATCAGGTGACGCCTCTGGTCATCCAGACGATTGAACGGATTATGGCTGGGCTTGAGCCAGAGGCGACGGGCCGCGCCTTCACGCTGATTGGCCCGTATGGGGCGGGTAAGTCGGCCTTTGGTGTCTTCCTTGCGAAATTCCTGAGTCTGACGGATCAGTCCCGCCGAACGCTGGTGAAAGATCACGCTGCTCAGGATCTTCCGCAACGTCCGATCATCTACAAGGGGCGCACTCTGCTGCCCATACTGGTGAGCGGAAACAATAGCTCGCTGCGGGTTGCCCTGCTGCTTGCAGCGCAGAGCGCACTTCATACCCTCAAATGCCCCGCTGCCGGCCCGTTGCTGGCCGATCTTGCTGCCGCCGCCGCTGATCCTGAGGTTGATCCCCAGCATGTCACCGATGTGATCGAGCGTGTCTCCGTTATCGCGAGTGAGGGGAAGACCTACAGCGGTGCGCTGCTGATTATTGATGAGCTTGGCCAGTTTCTTGATTATGCCGCCCGTCACGACCAGCGCGATCTCTTTGTTCTCCAGACTCTCGCCGAAATGGCGGCGCGTAGCCAGAAGGCGTCCTTCCTCTTTGTGACCATCCTGCACCAGTCGTTCGACCGCTACATCGGCACGGCGGGCGCAACCAAACGGGTCGAGTGGCGCAAAGTGCAGGGCCGTTTTATTGATCTGCCCTTTCTTGAACCCGATAGCCAGATCCTACGGATGGTTGGCCGTGCGCTCTGTCCGGCTGATGATCCGTATACGGAGCAGCGCAACACCTGGGCTGAACAGGTCGCTTCGCAAGCCGATACCCTGGGCCTGCGACCAACGGACATCGCCCCCGATGAGTGGACGCGGCTTGTCGCCCAGGCGTATCCGCTGCACCCGGCGGTGTTAGTGGCGCTGCCGACACTCTTCCGTCAGCTTGCCCAAAACGAGCGTTCGCTGTTTGCCTTCCTCAGCGCCCACGAACCCTGGAGCCTGCCCGAGTTTCTGCTCACAGCGTCGCGTGATTCTGCTCATGAGTTGCCGATCTATCGCCTGCCGCACCTCTTTGCCTATGTTGAGGCAACCCTGGGGCCAAGCCTCTTTGGACGAGCGCACGGGCGGCGTTGGGCTGAAGTTGCGGCGTTGCGTGAGCGTCTGCCGGATGTTGCGCTCCTTACGGCTGACGTGCTGACGGTGATTGGTCTCCTTGGTGCCCTTGGTCAGCAGCGCGGTCTACGGGCTGGCCGAGAACATCTCTCTTTTGCTCTGCGCGACACTACGCACGATGCCGGTGTGACCGAGATTCTCGCCCTGCTCACCGACAAGCGGTTTATTGTGTATCGCACGTACCGCCAGAGTTATGTTCTCTGGGAGGGCAGCGACCTCGATCTCGATAACCTGATTGAAGCTGCCCGCCGCATTATTGGCGACCAGACCAGCCTCGTGCGTCTGCTCCAGCAACAGGTTGCCCCCACACCTCTGATTGCTCATCGCCACAGCTACCGCACTGGCTCGTTACGCCATTTCAGCGTCCGTTTCTGCGATGCCGTAGATCTGCCGAACGATAACCTCTTCCCGCCTACGTCCGATGGCGAGGTGCGCTATATCGTACCCGCAGATGATGAGGCGCTTGAGTTTGCACGGCGCTGGGCGGAAGACCGGGCGCGGGAGGATCAATCCTGGCTGATTGCGGTCTTACCGCAGCGGGTTGATCTGCTGCGCGATCTCCTGCTTGATGTGGCCGCCCTGCGTCACGTCTTAGACACCCAGCCCGAACTGGAGCATGATCGCGCTGCCCGTATCGAACTCACAGCGCGCCGCGATGAAGCCAGCCAAAGCCTTGATCTCGCCATTGGTGAGATCTACGGGCCGGGCGATAGCCACTGGTATTGGCGAGCGAGGGCCGATCAGGTGGCGAACGAAAAACAACTCGACGCGCTCTTATCGCGGGCCTGCGACGAAACCTACCGCTCTGCGCCGCAGATCTGGAATGAACTGATCGTGCGGCGCACGCTCTCGTCTTCAGCCACCAAAGCCCGCCGTAATCTGGTTGAGGCGATGATCGATCACGCCCACGAGCAGATGCTTGGGCTGAGTGGTTATCCGCCTGAGCGAGCGATCTATGAGAGCGTCTTGCGGCAAAGCGGGATTCATCGTCAGGAGAGTGACGGCGTCTGGCGATTCGGCCCGCCCACCAACCCCGCCATGCAGATCGATCCGGTCTGGGAGGCGATCCAACTCTTCATTGAGTCCAGTGTCGGTACCGCTTGTCCCATAAGCGATCTCTACATCCAGCTTGCGGCCCCGCCCTACGGCATCAAAGCCGGTCTGCTCCCACTGCTCTTTATGGCCGTCTATATGGCTAATGCGGGTCAGGTTGCCCTCTACGAACACGGCAACTACGTACCCGTGCCAGACATGGCGATCTTTGAGCGGTTTCTGCGCAACCAGAACAATTTTAGCCTTCGCTACAGCCAGGTCAGCGGCGTGCGAGTGGCGGTATTCGAGCGAGTGGCCCGCGCCTTTGCGCCAAAAGCCTTGCAAAAAGACGGGCAGCTTGCGCTGAACGATGCAGTGACGCCTCTGCTGCGTTTTGTGGTCAAGCTACCGGCCTACAGCAAAACAACTCGGCGCATCAGTACGCTGGCCCAGGCTATTCGGCAGGCCATGCTCGACGCACGGGCACCCGATGAACTGCTCTTTGATCAGCTTCCCCGCGCCTGCGAACTCCCGCCCTTCACCGCAGGTGTGGCCGAAGACGACGCCCACTTTAATCGGTTCTTTGTGGCGCTGCGATCGGGTTTAGATGAGCTACAAGCGGCCTACCAAAACCTCGTTGCCGAGGTGCGCGAGCAGATTCGCCACGCCTTCGGGGGAATCTCCCGCGACAGCAGTGAGTTGCAGGTTGAACTGACCACCCGCTATCGTCAGATTGCCGCCGAAACCAGCGACACCCAGCTACGGGCACTCGGCGTGCGCCTGGAAAATGCGGGGCCAGACGATGTATGGATCGAGAGCGTCGCCGCCCTGGTGGCGCGTAAGCCACTCACCACATGGCAGGATACCGACATCAAAATGTTTGAGACCCAGATCTCAGACCTTGGCCGACGCTTTACGCTGGTTGAGCAAGTTGCCGTGATTCGCCACGCACTGCCGCCCGAAACCGCCGTATTGCGGGTAGGCATCGCCGATGCCCAGCGTGAACGGAGTATCGTCGTCCATACAAACGGCCACACCACAGACAACGGCTTTGTCAGGAAAGGATTGCTGAAATCCCTTGAGGACAACGGCATCCTCACCCGCGAGCAGCAGATTTTTGCCATTGCCAACCTGCTGCACACGCTTTTGGGAGAGCCAACAGATCAGGCTGATACTCTCTAAGGGACGCGGAAATATGTAATCATCCCATCGTCATGTCACGCAGAGCGCAGCGAAGCGTCCCGGCGGCGGAAATATGTAATCGTCCCATCGTCGTGTCACGCAGAGCGCAGCGAAGCGTCCCGGCGGGCGACACGGATGCCGGGATGCTTCGCTGCGCTCTGCATATTCTTTCACCGCGCCTGCATATTCTTTCACCGCGCCTGCATATTCTTTCACCGCGCCTGCATATTCTTTCACCGCGCCTGCAT
>CAIXLU010000030.1 GCA_903920315.1 uncultured Oscillochloris sp. | reverse complement strand
CTCGTGCGCAAGGGTATCGATCGTCCAGCCTCGCGCTTGTGCCAATTCTTTGACACGCAGACGAAGGTGTGGCTGCGACATACTCATCCTCATTCAGCGTAACGAACAGATATGCGGCGATTATACGCGCCGGTTGATAAGCCGTCAATTGTAAACAGCTAGTTATTTATGCATAGCATAATCAACAAAAGATACCGCAAAGCGGGTTGGGACAAAAAGTCGCGCCCCTTTGCGTGATTACGGAAATCTCACCGCCGCTATTCGCTTCCCTGTTGATCGGGAATGGACTCAGAAGAGCCTGCTGCTGCGCGATAGGCCCGCAGGTGTACAAAGCGCGCCGGTGGACGACAAGGCGCAGGGTTCATAGCCAGCGGATCAGACGAGTGCGGGAGCAGCACAGAAACCGCCTGCACCGGTTTCTCCTCGTTCACAGGCACGGATTCCATATCAGCAGCGATTGACTGGGCAGGCTCATCAGTATGGATCAGGCACGTAATAGAGTCTTTATTATCCGCCTGATCCGTACTTTCACCCACTGTATCCCGCTCGATGGCCGTGGACACAAGTACGCGCCGTCGGTAGCTTCGGCGTCGTTTGGACGGGGCCGCGTCATCCTCGTCTTTGAGCCCGAGTACCTCGGCAACTGCTCGCCAGTGCGTTCGCACGGTTACTTCGCTTACCTGCGCCGCCTGCGCCAGATCCATTACCGTAAATCGGGTCTGCCCTCCCGCCATGAGCATCTTCATGCTCGCAATAATCTTCAGCAGGGCGGTGGCCTGTCGCCCCCCGTTGCTCGTGGGGGAAGCCTCACTCTCGCGAATTTCGGTCGGAGTCAGACCGGGCAGCGGCATGCTGAAGAGGAGCGTGATCTGAGCCTCTGGGTGGTCTCGTGGGCGCCCGCGCATGGCGCACTGGAGCATCTCGGCTTCGCGTTTGCTCTCCAGCAGTGCGGCTAGCCGTGGATCCGCAAAGGTGGTCACCGCGATCATCCAGCGTGCCCCGCTGGCGTCGGTCAACTCGCGATTCGTGGTAATGACTCGCTCGTCGAGGGGGGCGGTGTCATCGGCGAAGAGGGCACGACCCTCGCGCACGAGCGAGTCGAGGTTGGGGTTGTAGATCTGGGACAACACCACGTCATATCCCTTGTAGGCGTTGGAGCCGCGCAGGGCACCGTAGTGGGCGACTTCGGCGTCGGTGTGTCCCCGCTCAGCGAGGGCGTGCCGCAAGTCGTCCTCGGTCTCCTGGGTGCAAACCACCAGGGTGGGGCGTCCGGGGCGAATCTGCTGGGCCACGGTGTCGTACCACTGAGTGCGCCGGTCGCCGTGGAGGGTACTCTTGGCCCAGTCGCGGGTGATCACCTGGATCACCGTGGCCTGGTCGTCGCGAGGTGGCTGTTCCATGTGGATGGGTGTATCGGGGAAGATCGCCCGCAGCAAGCTGGCGTTGGCTGTGGCGTCAAGGATGATCTTGGGCTGGTCAGGAGTGGCGAGCTGCGTGATCAGATGCTCGTGGCGCAGGAATAGGCGTAGCAGGCCACCGCCTAGCTCCAGGCGGCTGGTGAAGGGTGTACCTGTGAGGTGGCGGCGCATCTCGTGACTGAGTTGTGTGATCATCGTGTTCAGGTGGTTGGGTGGCAGAGCCTTAAACTCGGCGAGATTGGCACCTCGGGGGAGGCTCGGAAGCAGGGCTTGTTCCTTGGGGTCAGGCAGGTTGGTCTCGGCGGTGTGAAGGGTGGTAGCGAAGATGAGACCCTCGGCGCGAGCGGCGGCCTCCAACTCGGTGAGCAGCAGCCCGCTGACCAGGGTGCGGTCGCTGGTTGTGCCGAGGATCTGGGTGAGCCAGCGTAGCACGGACTGGGCGTGTGTGCAGGTGGTACTCCGGGCGATGGCGGCGAGATCGGTACTGTTCAGGGTGACGGTACGGATGAGCAGGGCGGGATCACATTCGTCCATGACGAGTATGCTCGCCTCTTGCCACCAGCCGGTGGCGAGCAGGAGTTGCTGGGCGGCGAAGCGGTCGGCCTCAACGCCAAATTGGCGTAAGTAGGGGCAGTTGTCTACGAAGGGACAACGGCGCTGGCAGAGGGCTTGGAGGACCGGGTAGCCCTTGGCGGCGAGGGTCTGGGCCTCGGCCAGCCGCTGGCAGTTGTCTTCGTTACGCCCGTGGAGGGGGATGAGGTCGAGACCATGCTGGTCGTGGATCTGATCTTTGCGCGGGGCGGTCCAGACGATCTGGTCGGGTGTGTCGTCGGTTTGTAGATAGGCGCAGGCCCTCGGTGGTGTTGTGACCCTTGCCCACGCCGGGTGCGTGGGCGAGGACGAGGAAGCCCTGGCCGTCGGTGGCGTGCGCCTGCACCCGTTCGGCGATGTGGGCGCGGATCTGCTCCAGGCTGGTGGGCGTCGCGGCGGGCCGGGGCGCGATGGGGTCGAGGCGGTGCGGGCCGGTGCGGCGGGTGGGGTAGGGCGTGGGCAGGGGCAGGTTGGCCTCTGTGCGCAGGCTACGCGGCAGGGAGCGATGATACGTGTCGAGGTCGGGGGCGGTGTCGATCAGGTGCTGGAGGCGGGTGGTGCCGTGCACGAGGATGAAGGCGTCGAGGTCGGCCTTGGTTTCACCAGGGTCCAGGGGCAGGCGCAGGACGCGCACGGCGAGCCCGGCATCCTGAAAGCGCAGCCCATGGCGGATGCTCCACGCCTCCTCGGGGGCGAGGTGGAGCGTGCCGTCCTTGACTGGGCGGGGGCCGCTGTCGTAGGCGAGGATGACCGTGCGTATGCCACGAGCGAGCAGGAGGGCAGCCCACTCGTCGCGGATGTATGTGAGGCCGGGGTGGGCCAGGGCGGGCACGCTGAGGGTACCGGCCCGGTGTGCCTGGGTAACGGCGAGAGCCTTGAACTCGCCCTCGGTGAGGATGACGGTATCGCTGTCGTCCAGGCTATCCCAGCCGAAGGGGAGAACCGCGCCGCGCTCGGTGTAGCCGCCGGGTAGCGAGCGGTAGCCCTTGCCGGGGTAGCTGCGGGCGCACAGGTCAACCGCCTGGCCCTCGGCGAGGTAGGGGAAGAGCAGGGCTCCGCAGAGATTGGAGTGTGCGCGGAGTTGGCCGGCGTCGTCACGGGAGAGGACGCCGGCGGCCTCGGCGTAGGCGAGTAGGTCAGGACACTCGCGGCGCAGCAGATCCGAGATGGCCTGCGGGTCGCGCAGGGTGACGCCGAGCATGGCGTGGCCGACCGTCGCATCATCAATGCCGCGCCGGTGGATGTAGGCCAGCGGATCGGGGTTGGCCTCGTCGAGCAGGAGCGCGTGGACCCACAAGATGATCGTGGTAGGCTCCGTATTCTGGCCCGTTGATGATGAGACTAAAAGCGTGGCTGTTGGAGCCGGGGCGCAGCGGGCTGTTGCTGGTGTAGCGCCCGCCGGACTTGGCCCTCAGTTCGTAGTGTGCTAATGCCGATAGCACCTTGTCAGCGGTTGAGGTTGTCATGTATTGTCCGTATGTAGCCGATGTGGGGCAGTGCGAGGCGCAATTGGTAGAGGTCGGCGCTACCGCCCAGGTTGCGGATGGCCTCTAGGATTTCGGCTGCGGTGATGACGAAGGGATGCCGGGGGGCGCAGTTTATAAGCTTGCGTGGCTCTTTGTCTGGCTGCATAGACCGCTGGATGGACTCGATGACCGCCACCCGGTACTCCAGCGCCTCCACCCGCGCCAGTGGCGCGGTACCCTCCCCCCCCCGGAATGCCTGCGCCAGTACCCGGTAGCATTCCCGCTTGTAGAGGATCATCCGCTCTCGCAGCTCGGGCCGGATGCGTCCTACGTCAACCCCAAAGAGCCAGCCGTTTAGGTAGTCGAGGGGGAGGCAGACGTGGTCTCTGCGCTGGTCATCGCCGGGGATCTGAGCCTTTATCATGCAGGTGGCAGAGTCAAGAACCTCATCGCGGGCAATGCGCTGACGCTGGCCTTCCCAGTCGATACCAAAACGGTCGCACACCGGCTTGGCCGGCGTATATTCAATCCCATCCTGCTGAATGACAACCAAGCGGTCGCCGTGGAAGTCTACCGAGCGCTGCACGATTGCGGTGGTCATTGGTCAGATCCCTTCTTTTTCTTCATTGCTGCGAGATCACGGGCATCTTTGGCCAACGCCTCGGCCAGTTCTGGATGTTCGACTAACAGCGGGCCGAACGGAGGGGGGAGAATTCCCTTGCTGTAACGCCAGTGCGTTACAGAGGGAAGTTGGTCTGAAAATATTTCCAACGCCTTCCTGAACCGTGGTAACTCATACTGCTTGTTCTGATTCTTCATTGTGCAACCTTTCGTATACGGAATGATGATACACCGAATACGGAATAAAATCAAGATAATCATTCCGTATTCGGCTGTTCACGCTATTCCTTTTATGAAATATACTAGGGACATGACTTTCAAAGCAGCAGGGGCATACATAGCAAGGCTTCGCATTGAAGCGAAGATGAGTCGCTTTGCTCTCGCACGGATGGTAAATACCAGCGACTCTAACATGATGAGAATTGAGCAAGGGGAGCAAGAGCCACGAGGAGCCTTGTTGGGAATGATTGTCAGAAAGTTGAATGCTAATGCCGATGATTTATTTGATTTATTGTTAAGCCCTGACACAGAAGAACAAGAGGGAACAGCAAGAGCAGAGGAATGGATAAAAAGCAGAGTAGCAAGCCAAAATACAGCGCAAGGTATTCACCCTGATATACGGGGATTAATATCTAAAATGAGCGACTATGATTTGGGGAAATGGGTCGCGTTAGGAGAGCGGCTGGTCGAGGAGCGGACGAGGGGGTAGGGGGTGGAGAGGGGTAGTACAAGGAGGCTATTTCTATGAAACTCAACGCCGTGTATGTACAGGATGGGGAATGGATCGTGGCATGGCTCGTTGAGATGCCGGGTGTCCACACCCAAGGAAAGACGCTCGATGAGGCCCGCGAGAATTTACGTGATGCACTGGAGTTGATGCTCGAAGTGCAGCGCGAAGATAGTGAGCGTGAGCTTACAGGCAAGAAGGTGCTGAAACGTGAGGCGCTGGCAGCTTGAAGCGCACAGACCTGATCCGCCACCTGGAACGCCACGGCTGCGAATTGCGGCGCGAGGGTGGCCGTCATAGCATCTACGAAAACGCGGAGAAGGGGCTGCGCACGCCGGTGCCGCGCCACCGCGAGATCGCCGACATGCTGGCGAAGAAGATTTGCCGCGATCTGGAGGTTCCAGAGCCGTAGAACTAAGCGTAATCTGGAGACGTTAGCCACGCATTGGGAAATGGGTCGCGTTAGGAGAGCGGCTGGTCGAGGAGCGGACGAGGAGGTAGGGGGAGCTATGAGGCCAGAGCGACAAGGAAGGGATGAACGACAATGACCACAGTTGAAGAAATTAAAACCGCCATTATTCACTTGTCTGAGGATGAGTCTCGTGAACTACGAAGGCGGTACGAAGAATTGGAAGCCCAGCAGTGGGATGACCAGATTTCGTCCGATATTGTGGCTGGACGCCTGGACGCCCTGGCTGATGCCGCCGTTCACGCCTTTCAGACGGGCAAAGTAACGGAGTTATGAAGCATGTTGCGAGTCTTCAATATAAAATGGTGCTTAACGAAAGCGAGGATGGATATGAACGAACCCGTGATTATGATCCCGACCGATGCGGTGACTGCCGCTCGGTACAATACCGCGCCTGATGATGTGCGCGACAAGATTCTGCTGATGGTGCGTCTCTTTCTTCAGCCTGAGCCTTCATCTCCCGAATCGCTCCTTCAATTGATGAATCGCGTGAGCGCCGAAGCCCAAGCCAAGGGTCTGACGCCAGAAATTCTGGAAGAGATCCTGAATGACGATACATAAACGCTACGTCTTCGACACCAACACGCTGGCCTAAGGTAAAAAGGCAGCCTGCCGAGGAAGATTCGGCAGGCCGCGTAGCGCAAGAAGTACGAGAGGGAGGAACAACATTGTGAGGCATTTGATAAACGTGATCGCCATTGCGGGCGGAGTTCTTATCATCGTGCTGATTGCGGTGTTTGTTCAACCGCTCAACGCATGGTTTAGCAGCGTTGGGACAACTCCTGGATTATCAACGATAGCCGCACTGGCTGTTCTGTTTGGGCTAGGGGCTGCTCCTGCGGTATTTCTCATCTCGTGGATACGAAACACCTCGGATGACGAATACTAGCTCGGTCGTGAGTAAGATCAAAAAGAATGCGGCTGCATCTGGATGCATTGGATGCCACCTGTCAGCGTTAAACGCTGACAGTAAGGCGAACGCTCCTCCGCCAAGTCCAAGGGATCGAACCCATATCACGATGCCACGAAGAAATGGTCGCATCTTGGTCTCCTTAATCTACGTTGGCTATATCATACACCCGGCGTGAATTAAGGAGAAAAGGAGCATTTATGACTACCCAAATGGTCACACTCGATCTGCCTGAGCCAATCTACCTGCGTCTGCGCGAACGTGCTGCACAGATGCGGCGCACGATTGAGGAGGAGGCGCGTGAGACACTGGTAAGCGCTGTGAGTGAACAGGATGCGCTGCCAGACGACCTTGAGGCAGCTATTGCCCCCATGACACTCCTCTCTGATGCCGAGTTGTGGCAGGCGGGCCGTGTCCAGCTTCCCGATGATGTTGTCGCTCAGATCGAAGCATTGCATTTCAAGCGGCAGAATCAGGGTTTGACCGATGATGAGGCGGCAACAGCAGCGGCGCTGGTTCGCCAGTACGAGCGTGCCATGCTGATCCGCGCCCAGGCCGCAGCCCTCCTCAAACAGCGCGGACACGATATGGCACTTGCGCAGATGACCTACCTAAACGATGCTGCGCTGTGGCAGGCTGCCCGGACCACGATGGTGGAAGCGCAGCGCGAACGGATGGAAGAACTCAATGCCAAGCAGCAGCGTGAAGGGTTAATCAAGACTGAAGAGGAAGAGGTGCAATCGCTCCTCACGCTCTATCGTGGGACGATCCTTGTCCGTGCGCAAGCTGCGGTATTGCTCAAACAGCGCGGCTACGATGTCAGTGATCCGCTCCAGTTCGCCCCACGTGTATGAGCAACGCACGGATTCCGCTTGCCCTTCGGCAGCGTGTAGTTGAGCTATTCCGCTACCGATGCGGGTACTGCCTGACTTCCCAACGGATTATTGGCCCCCTCCTTGAGATTGACCACTATATCCCCGAATCACGCGGTGGCAGTTCGGAAGAGGACAACCTCTGTCTTGCCTGCCCAATGTGCAATAACCGCAAGTCAGATCGCGTTGAGGCGGTTGACCCTGAAAGCCACGCCGTTGTGCCACTTTTCAACCCTTGCCAACAGCAATGGGAAGAGCATTTTTTCTGGACTGAAGGCGGTACAGTGGTGCAAGGTTTGACCGCAGTTGGCCGTGCTACGGTCGTAGTATTGCACATGAACCACCCGGATACTGTTGCGGCGCGTCAGCTCTGGGTTTCTGCTGGCTGGCATCCGCCTAGCGATTGATCTGCCCTATCCCCCCGGCCCTTGCATGTTATCGTAGGCTTTGGTAATCTTTACGCATAACTAGTACGTCAGGGGGTGCCCAATGACAAACGTAAGCGTGAACCTAACGCCCTTCCTGAAGGAGTGGGCTGAGGGGAAGGTGAAGAGCGGTCGCTACAACAACGTGAGTGAGGTGGTGCGCGAGGCGCTGCGGCTGCTGGAGCAGCAGGATCGTGAGCGTGAGGCCCGCCTGCGCGACCTACGAGCGGCGATCCAGGCCGGGATCGACAGCGGTGTGGCGGAGCCAGTGGACAGGGACGAACTCAAGCGGCAGGCGCGGGCGCAGTGGGAAGCTCGACAGAAGATCCTTTCGGAGGCGCAATGAGCCGCGTTATCATGCGCTCCCAAGCCATACAGGATATTCGGGAATCGCTACATCGCCTTCTACTTCCCGCTTGATGATGGGATGGACCTGGTGCGCTTCCTCTACGGCGGGCGCGATATTCCGCCGCTCTTCGTAGCCGACGAATAAGTTCTCCCCCCCTGCATCAACCCCCACCCCCCCCACCGGCGGGGGCTTTTTTTGTGCCTGTTATGCGCTCTTCCGCATCTCCTCACGCACAACCCGCCGGAGCATATCTTCCAGCGCGTGCTGATCGATGTAGTCGCGTAAGGCGATATTCATCATTGTTTGATAATTCCCCCCGCCTTGCTGCTCAACGCGCTGGCGGAACCATTCGAGAATATCATCGTCGATACGGATGGTGATCCGCGTCTTGCCAGTTGGGCCGGGAACGACCGGGCCTTGCACTCCCCGCGTGAAGTCGTATTCTTCCTGCACGTCCTCAGTTTCCATCATATTTCCCCTTCGCGATAGATACGCCGCTCCTGACGTGTTGCCTCACGGGCCGAGATCAGGCGAATCGTATCCTCACCGCGATATGTATAGATCACCACCAGGACACGACCGAACGCATCTTCACCAATCGTGACGAACCGTGCCTCGCCTGCATGGTCATCTGAGATTGTGCGGGCCAGCTCGTCTTCAAGCACCGCAATCGCATCGGCAAACCAGATGCCGTGTTTCTCGCGGTTGCTCCGTGCCTTCTCTCGATCCCACTCGTATTGCATAGACCTCCATTGTATGCACAATTGTACACCGGGTCAAAGTTACGCTACCCCCCCCCCCTTTCTGGGGTAGGTTTTTTGGGCGCTAGGCAAAGAAGTGTAAAGACTTTTTGAGCGAGCCTGGTTTTCCTGGTAGCATGACGGGTCTCTCAAACCGACATACCAGGAGCAACCGATGACTCGCCCAACCGGATTATCGCAATGGCAGACGACCGTGTCAACCCACATGCCCCATCTCTCGAAACCACACGCACTCGTGCTGGCGTTGTGGAGTTTTGGGATGGTTCTGGCGCAAAGCTGCGGCGTAACGAGTGTGGCGGCGACGATCGCGCCGCTGGTCGGACGGGAAGAGGCGGCCGTGCGCCAGCAATTGCGGGAATGGTGTTACGAGGCCACGCGCAAAGCGGGAATGAAGCGAGGGGTCAAACGCAAGGACGTAGACGTTCAGACCTGCTTTCTCCCCTTAGGAACGTGGATTTTATAATCCCCAATTCTCTCGCTTACACGGGTGGTGCGACATAATTCCATTGAGGAAGGTAGGTATCAAAGACGATGCGCATGGTGGTCTTAAAGTCATCAGCCACTTTTTTGCCGGTCTGGTAGATG
>CAIXLU010000029.1 GCA_903920315.1 uncultured Oscillochloris sp. | reverse complement strand
GGGGGCAGGGGGCAGGGGGCAGGAGGCAGGGGGCAGAGGGCAGCGATCTTCCACCTGATGCCGTGCATACGATCCTGGCGGGCGACTTCAGTCGCCCACCTCGCCGGGAATGCCCGCGAGCGGGCAAAAATCGGGCTGATTGTGGTCGCTTAGGCAAAAAAATGCTTTGCCCTGCGCCTTCTGGCACGGTATAATGCCACCGACGGAGGTTTTTTAATGGCAGAGTCTCCCACAGTCGGCGACGCGCTCGGGTTGGTACAAGATGGTCGCGTTGCCCTGATGGCGGGCGATACCTACACCGCACGCCAGTTCTTTCGGCGGGCTCTTGAGATTGACCCTGAGCATGTGGATGCGCTGATTGGCCTCACGGGGACGGTGCGCGCCTACCGCGAGAAGCGTGAGTACCTGCTCCATGCTCTCACCATTGATCCGGCCAATAGTGAGGCTCGCGCCATTCTCGCGCAGGTTGAGGCGCACCTTACGGCGGGCGAAGTTCTGGCCCCTGGCGGTGTTCAGGTACGCACGCCTGTGTCGAGTACCTCTGCTGATACACCGGCACAGACGGGGACGCTGTATTGTTGTAATCACCCTAGGCGTGAGACGGGGTTGCGTTGCACGAGTTGCGACCGACCGATTTGCGCGGAGTGTGTACGGATGGCAGCGGTAGGCCAACTCTGTCCCACATGCGCCCGCGCCCGCCGCCCAGTGAACTATCAGGTTTCGGCAGGGAGCCTGGCCCTGAGCGCGGTGGTTGCCCTCGTCTATGGCCTTTTTTCCAGCGTTGTCGCCGGGTTTGCACTGGGGATGATCGGCTACTTTGGTTTGTACCTCGCACTTATTTTTGGCCCGATGGCAGGTGAGTTGCTGGTGCGGTTGCTGGAACGAGTCAACCGTAAGCGCGGGCGATCAGTTCAGATCGTCGTTGGCCTCTGTTATGGGCTGGCGGCTGCGCCCGTGGTTCTCCTCTTCTTCAGTCTTGGCCTGATCATCTTTGTTATTGCGACTCTTGTAACGGCGGTGACGCGCCTGCGGTAGATGATCCTGCCGGATTCGCGATCACATGAATGGTTTGTCTCTTTTTAGCGCTGATAGCCGGAAGGGGCAGGATATGATCTACAATATACGTGGGATGTCGCTTGCACAGCGCGGTGACAAAAACCCGCTTGATGTCGTTGAGCATAAACTCCGTGAGCAGATTTTCGGCCAGGAGCGGGCGATTGAGAGCGTGATCCGTGTGCTAAATCGCGCACGGTTCGGCTTTTCAGCAGGGAACCCGCGCCGTCCACGGGCCACGCTCCTCTTTCTTGGCCCCACGGGTGTTGGGAAGACGGCCACCGCCCGTGCGCTTGCTCAGTTGGTTCGCCCTGATGGCGAGGCATTCCTGAAGATTGACTGCTCGCTGTTTAGCCAGGGCCACGAGGTGAGCGCCCTAGTTGGTGCGCCACCGTCCTATGTTGGCCGCGATCAGAAGCCGCTGCTCAACCCCGATATTATTGAGCAGGAGAATAGCGTGATCCTGTTCGATGAGATCGAAAAGGGTCAGCCTGAGCTGTGGAACCTGCTACTCCAGGTGATGGAGGATGGCGAGATCCTGCTGCTCAATGGCGGTCGGCGAGTAAGTTTCCAGAACAGCATCGTGGTGTTTACCACCAATGTCGGTGCGAAGGAGATGGTAGACTACCTGGATCGGCGCACAATCGGCTTTCGCACCCCGCACCAGGATGTCGAGGCCACCGGCCAGCAGATCTACCAGATCGGTTTTGAGGCGCTTCAGAAGGTCTTCCAGCCCGAGTGGATCAACCGGCTCGATGAGATCGTCGCCTTCCGCCCACTCTCCAGCGAGGTGCTGCGCCTAGTACTCGATCATATGCTGCTGGAGAGCAATGAGCAGTACCTACGCCACGGTATTCGGGTTGAGGTGAGCGCTGAGGCCAAGGAATATCTGCTCGATAAGGGATTCGACTCGCGGTTCGGTGCACGGCCTCTGCGCCAGTGCCTGCTGAAAGATCTGGATGCGCCGCTGGCCGACCTGCTCTCGTCGGGCGGGATACCGACAGGCAGCAGGGTACTGGTTGTCTATACAGGGGTGGACAGGCACGGTCAGGCGCTGCACTTCTACTACGAGGCGGCACCGGAGTTGCTGCGGCAGGCCGAAGAGCTACGGCAGGCCGAGGTGGGCCGGGTGAACGTGAGCGCAGGCGACGGGCCACAGCCACCGAGCGTGAGTCTGAGCAGCGAGCGCGGAAACGCCGCCGAGAGTTCAGCTTCGTCTGGGTTGTTTGGCTCTCGCGGGCCGCGAATTCTGCCGCCCAAGCGTCCCGACGGGCGGTAAAAGATCTGGGGAGACACAAACAGGCGCGAAGGCATTGCCTTCGCGCCTGTTTGTGTCTCATCGTAACGCACCACCCATATACGTCGGCGGGAGTTGCTCTCAGGGCTGTGGTAAAATGACTGCCGCATGATGTATCGAATGTCCGTGCAGCGAGCGATTCTACATCGATCTCTAATGCATGTTTCAAACCAGCTTGATAGTTTGGGTACATGCACCGCATTCTATTGCGGCAAATCTGCAATCTAAAATCCGCAATCTGAAATATCCCCAAGGGGCCGACATGGTGAACATTGACCTCCACACTCTTGCGATTGTCCAGAGCCTCATGAGCATCGTGCAAGTGGTTGTCCTGTTTATCCAGTACCGTCTCAATAAGACCTACGCCGGGCTGGGGTGGTGGGCAGCGAGCAGCGCGGCGCTGGCCCTGGGGTTTGGTTTCAATTATTTGCGGGATATGCGGGATACCCCGATCATCGGGCAGATTGCGATCATCGCAAACATCATTATGTTCGTCTCCGGAGTATCCTTGCTGTATGTCGGTGTGCTGCGTTTCTTCGGGCAACGCGAATCACGAGGATGGCTGATTACGCTCTGCGTGCTGACCACCTTCATCGTAATCTACTTCACGGTTATTGATGATCGTATTGCAATACGGCGCTTGATAACCTCGGTTGTCCTGTCCGCAATGTCGCTTCTCCTTGCTCGGAGTCTCTTCATCTACAGGAT
>CAIXLU010000028.1 GCA_903920315.1 uncultured Oscillochloris sp. | reverse complement strand
TCACCACCTCGCACCCGCATCACAGAGCAAAAGATGTGGGTAAAGATATGCCGCTTGCGGGGGGGCTAGGGGGGGTAATTCAAACTACAACAGTTGTACTTCCTGACGTAGGCGCGGCTTGCAGCCGCGCGATACCCGAGGTGCGCGGCTGCAATCCGCGCCTACGTCAAGCGGAGAGGGGGAGTCACATCGCTTCCTGATGCGCGATCCTGCCTCCTGCCTCCTGCCTCCTGTCCTCCTGAGGGGGCGAAGTCGGTATGAAATCGTACGGAGAAACCTATGCAAGATCTACTCATCGTACCGGGCGCACCCTACTTCCTCGGTGCCCTGGCTGGATGTCTGCTCGCCGGACTTGGCCTTACACAGTTCGCCCCGCGTACCGCGCCCGTCGGCCCGGACATGCCGCGCCTGAGTCCGTCGGCCCGTCTCGCCGTCGGCCAGATCGCGGGTGTCTCCCTAGCCGCCATGTTCCTGCTCGCCGTTGTCGCTGGGGACGTTCGGGGCGGCGTACGCAACCTGCTTCTGGTAATGGCGATGGGAGCCTACCTTGGCCTCGGATTGGTGATACCCCGTCGGCCCATTGTGCGCCGCCAGCAAGAGGCTGCCGAGTTGCGCCGACTCACTCCTGGCATGATCGCCTTTGTGCGCGTGGGACTCAGCAGTTTCGAGTCGCCTACCGCGATCATGATCCGCTACGTCGCTCAGACCCACCCGCGACTCGCCCCCATGCGCCATCTGGTCGCTGAGGCGCTCCAGATCGGCCAGGATCGTCGCTTGCGTCCCTTCGCGGCCCTGGCCGCCGCCGCCCGCCCGCGTGGCTGCCGTGAGCTAACCGATGTCACCGACGCCTTGGCCCAGTCCGAGGCCGAGGGTGCCTCCGCCGATATTGTCCTTGCCGCGCAGCAGGCCACCCTGGAGTTAATCCTCCAGAGCGAGTTCAAACGCGAACTGCGCCGCCGCACCATGTACCTGCTGCTGATGGTGGCCGTCAGTCTGGTGGTCGGAATCCTCATCAACCTGCTCTGGATTATGACCAAAGGCGGGGCGGCGTTCATGCAAATGGGGTGATACGAGATTCCGTAGAGACGCCCCGCCGGGGCGTCTCTACTCAGGCGACAAACAGATTGTAACGCGAATCACCGCATATGCATCAGAGATACGGTGAGTTGTGACGCCTATCTACGAAAGGACTGATTTTATGAGTGATGATATGCCTGTAGCTACGCCCATCAACGAATCATCGCCTCCTGCGACCACAATGCGCCGTATCTGCTGCATCGCTGCCCCACAGCGCCGTGCGCCCTCGGTCGCCGACCACCTACGTGCGGCTGCGGTGTGGGCGCAGATTTTCCAGGGAGCCGAGGCCGCACGGGAGCAGGCGCAGATCGCGGATCCTCCAGTTGAACCGTAGGCAAACTGTGAGATGACGGCTCAGGGTAAGATCCGGATTCCTCTGCCAAAACATGGCCCATGCGCAATGGCATCTTACGGGGCAGCTTGCTCAATCAGCCAGTCGCGCAGCGCGGTTATGGAGAAGTCGGGAGCAACGACCTCCAGATCTTTGAGTGCCGCGCTGGAGGGCGTCTCAGCCGGGATGCTGAAGCGAGCGTACAGCGCGGCCTTGTCCACGTGGTAGGCGTCAACCACAGACTCGATGGTCATCCAGCCCTTGATCTCGGCGGGGTCGGCACCGCTGAGTTGTACCGCCGCCCCGTCGGGCGTAAGTTTGCCAGAGACCGACCAGAGTCCGGCGTACTGAGCGACCTGGATGGTGCCAAAGAAGAGCGTCAGGATGAGGGCGGCGTAGGCAAGTCCGTTGATACGGAAGCTGCCACGGGCGCGAGGTGCGGTAGTTTGGGTGTTCATGGGTATCTCCTGAGCTAAGGCATGTTTCAAACCAGCGTGACAGTTTGGGCACATGCACCGCGTCCTGTTGCGGCAAATCTGCAATCTAAAATCTGCAATCTAAAATCTGCCTAATCGCCACTTGTCGGCGCGGGTGCGGCGGCGGGGTGAATGCCGGGTATAGCTAGGCGCAGGTCAATGGCCTCGGGGCGTGGGCACTCGTTCACGCAGCGCAGACAGGTGATACAACTCAGGTCGGTGATGGCATCGGCGCGGGCTACATCAATGCCCATTGGGCAGCGCTGGGTACAGAGGCCGCAACTGGTGCAGGCGCTCTCCACGCGCTCGATACGCACCGGGCTGAGCCGTCCCATCAGGCTGATCGTCGCGCCCAGCGGGCAGGCGTAGCGGCACCAAGCCCGCTCCACAAAGAGCGAGGTGATGAGCGAGACCGCCAGCACCGCTGTGCCAACGCTCAGTTGGAGTTCAGCCAGGCTGAGGAGGGCCGACCAGGGATCGTAGTCGCGGAAGACCATGCTGCCGTACGTGATCGTCCCACCGATGATCCAGGCTAATACCAGGTAGCGCCCGTAGCTGAGCCCGTGATCAATGCGCTGGCCAAGGGTGGGGCCGGCTGCGGTGCCGCGTGCGGCGCGTGGATTGAGGGACTTGCGCAGGGCGTTCATCGCACGGCCCAGGGGGGGAATACGGCGCTGGAGCCAGCGACTGAAGGCGTAGGTCCACTCCTGGATGGTGCCGAGCGGGCAGATCCAGCCGCAGAATGCGCTACGGGCGACGATAGTGGTGACAGCGACGGCGAGGAAGAGGGCGAGGTTCGAGAGATGGGTGTGGGCAATCGTCCGCCCGCCCGTTAGGTAGCTGTAGAGCGTTTCCAGGCCACCGAAGGGGCAAAATGCCTCGGCGGAGGCGGCGGCCTCGCCGAACACGAGTTGGTTCCCAACGATGAAGACGACGAATCCGACAACGCCAAACTGGACGAACTGGCGGAGGGTCTGGAGGCTGGGTCGGCGCCAGCGGGCGCGGGCGGGCGGGGTGCGAGGGCTCACAGTGGATGACATGGAAAATACTCCTTGGTCGCATATCTGCCCTCAGCATACCGCCCAAAGATGGACAACTGATGGAGAGACGGTGGAGATCTGCGGCAATGTATGAGGAGGAATACACCCTCCCTGCTTTTCCCTCACTCCTGCACGATGGAGGAAGCGCCCGATCTCATCTGGCAGGTGATCTGACGCATACCTCCATCGGGCCTCCACGGGATCTCCATACTTGGCTGCTATGCTGAAGGTGAGCAATCGCTCACCCTCACATGCGGTTGCCAACAAGGAGACCCGCGATGCGACGCACGATCATTATCTCATCCCTGGCGCTGGGCTTGGCCCTAAGCGCCTGTGCTGCCCCCGTCAGTACCACAACGACTGCTGGGCCAACCGCGCCCATTGTCAGTACCACAACAACTGCTGGGCCAGCCGCGCCCATTGTCAGTACCACAACGATTGCTGGGCCAGCCGCGCCCATTCTCAGTACCACAAGCCAGCCGATTGCTCCGACGGATATAATCGCGACTCAGGGCAATGGGAGTCAGAACAACCCAGGCACCGGTATGGCCCAGAATACCCGTGTTGCTCAGAACAATCAGGGCACGGGGACGGGTCAGGGTGCGGGGATGGGTCAGGGCAACGGTGGCCAGGGCAATCAGAGCAACGGTGGCCAGGGCATGGGGATGGGACAAGGTAACGGCAGCCAGTCCACCGCTCCGACAACAGTTCTGCCTACGAATCTCCCCGAAACTCCTTGCCGGATGTGCAACACCGACATGAGCCAGTATACAGGCCCGCTCAGCGCAGCCGAAATTGACGGCCTGCTCCTCGCGCTCAATGACGAGTACCACGCGTGGGCCGTATATCAGCAAGTCGTCGCCGACTTCGGTGAGGTACGACCCTTCGCCAACATCATCTCGTCCGAGGCCAGTCACATCAGCCGCCTGGAGGCGCTGTTCCGCACCTACAATGTACCGCTGCCCGCCGCAAACCCCTGGGTTGGTCAGGCCCCGCGCTTCGCCAGCGTGAACGAGGCATGTACTGTCGGTGTGGATGCCGAGATCGTCAACGTCAACCTCTACACACGTCTCCTCACCAGCACCAGCCGCACCGATATTGTACAGGTGTACGATCTGCTCCAGGCAGCCTCGCGCGACAACCACCTGCCATCCTTCCAGCGCTGCGCGTAGTACAATTTTCCAGACGTTCATACGAAATGATGGGGGTGCGATTACGAGCTTTGCTCGTAATCGCACCCCTACGTTGCGTGGCTATAGCAGCGCGATCACTTCAGGGTCATGAGGTATGCGACCAGATTCTCAATCTGTGTCGGGGTCAGGCTTTTCCCAAAGGTCTGGTTCATGATACCAGGAATAAAGCCTTCAACGACGTAGGAATTCGGTGCTACGATTGATGTACGCAGATACTGCGCTGCGGATAGCGCAGTGATCTTCGTCTGAGCACGGGTTGCGACACCACTCAGGCTAGGGCCGATCAGAGTGGCACTCCCCGGAGCGACATTGTGGCAGGTGCTGCACGCAACCGCACCAGCCAGCACCGCATCAGCGGGCATGCTGGTGAATAGGGTACTGCCAACCGCTGCGTCACCGGTGGTTTGCACGGGTCCAGCGTCCGCTGGACTGATCGTTGGGGCCGGTGTCGGCGTTGCACGGGAATTGACGATCACCGAGGCAGATGCGACAGTGGCAGTTGAAACGACCGTTGCCGCCGTGGTGACAGTAGCAGCCGGAGCGGTCTCGATGGCTTGCACCGCCGCTGGGCTGCTGTTCTGGCTACGAGCAGCGGTGATTGCGATGATCACGCCGACGCTGATCAGACCCACAACTACGGCGGCGATCATTAGGATGCGCGTGGTCGGGTCAAGAGTAGGTGCGCCAGCGTGCGTGGTATGTGACGACACGTAGGATGAACGAGACTCATGAGAAGGGCGCCAACTCATAGCGGTAGCTCCTTAAATGCAACCGAAGATCGGAAGATTCCACAATGATGCACAAGTGTACACGTACGGAGTACCGAAACAGCCCTCGTGCAGAAACGATGGAGGGCTGCCCGATGCAGAGATGTACGGCAAACCTGGCGCGTCAGGTCAGATGGAGATATAGACTGATCTTCGGCGGGGGAACAGAGGGGCTCGTGATGTGCTGAGGGGCATGTGTCCGAACGATAGAGGCGATGGTAGTAATGATAATCTGGGCGAACGATATCGTTGCGCAGACAAGTGTCACTTCATACACGGCACGTGGGACATCCCAGACATGACTAGGCGGAGCCGTCGTCGGCTGGGTAGAGTGCGCAAACTGGCAGAGGAAAGGGTACAGACTATCTGCGCTCACTGCAGGATGCTGATGCGCCAATGCGCAGTGCACTATGCACAACAGAGGATTGAGGATAGCGAGGGTGAGTACAGATATGCTGATGATCGCTGTTGGCCACCCCATCCATTGTCGAAAGTGCTGATGCGTGATTGGCGTGATTTCCTTGCTGGCTGTAGTACTCATCGCCAGCCTCGCTGCTCGGCGGCGACAACCACGCGATTATATCATGGCGCGATGGGTGGGATGTGGCCACGTGCATGGCCCGACCACTATGCAGAAACGTGGATGGCTATAATCGCGTATCTTCACGATGCGTCAACATCACAAAATTGAGGTAGCATCATAGCATGAAATCCGCTCTCACCAAAAAGCCCTGCTCTTCGATGCGTAGTCATACGATAAGACATGGTTCGTAGCGACTTTACAGTTCTACCCCCCCTAGCCCCCCCGCAAGCGGGGG
>CAIXLU010000027.1 GCA_903920315.1 uncultured Oscillochloris sp. | reverse complement strand
ATGCTGGCGATGGGCAACGGGTTCCAGGGATTCCTGACCAGTCAGTTCGACCAACTCGGCATCGGGACGGTCTACATCGTACCGTTCATTGACACCAACCGGATTGATGTTGCGCAGACGGCCAGCCTGACCAGCGCCGACGCCCTGGCGATCATGCAGCCCGGACGCTCACCGGCGGTGCAGGCATTGGCTATCGAGTGGAGCGGCGATGTTCAGGTGATCGCCAATGCCCAACGCAGCAGTTACGGGGTGCGCGCCATCAGTCCCGCGTTCTTCACGATCAGTCCGCAGGCGCTGGCTGCCGGACGCCTGCTCACCCCCGCCGACGATGCGGGTCGCGCCCGCGTAACCGTGATCGGCAGAAATGTGGCCGAAAAACTCTACGGCGGGCGCGAGATTGCTGTCGGTCAGCGCATTAGCCTCAATGGCGTGCAGTTTGATATTATCGGCGTCTTGGCCAGCAAATCCGGCCAGATCAGCGTCGGCACCGACCCGGCTGAAGCGATCTTTATCCCCTACGAAACCGGGATCGCCCGCCTCTTCCGCAACCGCACCAGCGACCGGATCAATGTCTCGTTTATGACTGTCAAGGCTGTAGATCGCACGCAGGTGGATGTGGCCATCCGCCAGGTAACTGATGTGTTGCGCGGCGAGCATCGGCTGACCTACCAAAACAACGATTTCACCATTATCAACCCCGAGCAGTTCGCTGCGCAGGCCAGCGCAGTGATCGGAGCCTTCAACGCATTCCTGGGGATTGTGGCCGGGATCTCGCTGCTGGTGGGCGGGATCGGCATTATGAACATTATGCTTGTCAGTGTCACCGAGCGTACCAAGGAGATCGGCCTGCGCAAGGCCGTGGGTGCCCGTCGCAGCGACATCCTGCTCCAGTTCCTGATCGAAGCTCTGGTCCTCTGTCTGATCGGCAGCGGCGCGGGGATTGGCCTGGGCTACCTGCTCTCCCTCGCCGGCACAGCCATCCTGGTCGGGCTTTTTCAGGCCACCGGCGCCCAGGCCACCGTCAGCCTAAGCAACGTGCTGCTGGCCAGCGGGATCGCCGCCGGGATCGGCGTAGCCTTCGGCTTCTTCCCCGCCCTCACCGCCGCCCGGATGAACCCGATTGACGCCCTCAGAACAGAGTGATTTTAGATTTTAGATTTTAGATTTTGGGTTTTGGATTGCAATCCAAAATCCAAAATCCAAAATCCAAAATCCAAAATCCGCAAGGTGCCCTATGTCCATCCTTGAAGCATTCCGCGTCGCGTGGCAGGCCATGCTCACCCACAAGCTGCGCTCGCTGCTGACGATGCTCGGCATCATCATCGGCGTGGGAGCGGTGGTGGGTATGCTCGCTATCGGCGATGGCTACCAACTCTTTATTCAGCGCGAGTTCAACAAAATTGGCGTCGGTGTGTTCTACGTCAACCCGTCGGTAGATAGCAAAAATAGTGACGAGACTCTGCGCCCACAACTGCGGGCCGAAGATGCGGTGGCGATCCTGCGACCAGGCGCGGCACCGGCAGTGGAGTTCGTCTCCCTGGAACTCAATCGCAGCGGCGCGGTCAGTGCGGGCGGTGAACGTTACCGCTTCGGGGTTAAGGGCGTGACGCCGAACTTCTTCCAGATCGGCGATACGTCCCTGGGGGCTGGGCGCTACTTCGATGCGGGTGAAGCGAACACCAGCGCCCGCGTCGCCGTGATTGGCGACAATGTGGCCAAAACTCTCTTCGGCGACACCTACAGCGCGGTGGGACGGAGGATCAGCCTCAACGGCGTGCAGTTCGAGGTGGTGGGCGTCAGCACCACCAAACAGAGCGCCGCCGCCGGAGCTGTCGGCCAGTTCTCCAGCCCGAGCGAGCAGGTCTATGTGCCCTACCTCACCGCCCGCGACCGCCTTTTCCGCAGCGAAATCGGCCCACGGGTGGATGTCTCCAGCATGACCGTGAAGGCCCGCAGTGTGGCCGAGATTGACGCGGCCATCCGCCAGGTCATAGATGTATTGCGCCAGGAGCATCGCCTGAGCTACCAGAGCAACGACTTCACAGTGACAAACCCGCAGCAGGCATCGGAACAGTTTAAGCAGATCACCACCGGGTTTAGCGCCTTTCTGGGCACCATCGGCGGAATCTCGCTGCTGGTGGGCGGCATCGGTATTATGAACATTATGCTGGTCAGTGTCGCCCAGCGCACCAAGGAGATCGGTCTGCGCAAAGCCGTAGGTGCCCGCAGTCGCGACATCATGTGGCAATTCCTGATCGAGGCCGTGGTTCTCTGCCTGGCTGGTGGCATCCTCGGGATCGGCCTGGGCTACCTCTTCTCTTTCGGCGGCACCGCCGTCCTCTACGCACTCTCGCAAGATCCCACCGTGCGGGCCAGCGTCTCCCTCTTCTCCGTCGTCCTGGCCACCTCAATCTCCGCCGGGATCGGCATTTTCTTCGGCCTCCTCCCCGCCATGCGCGCCGCCCGGCTCGATCCGATCAAGGCTCTGCGCAATGAATAGTGCCATCCAGCTCTGTGCGTCTGTGCATCACACGAGTGTATGGTTTGACGCAAAGGCGCAAAGGCGCAAAGCATCTCGCTTTGTTCAGCCTGACTGCGACCCTTCCCGTTCTGTGCGTCTTTACGTCTTTACGTCTTTACGTCTTTACGTCACACGAGCGTTGCGTTGACATTTCCCCCCCAGCGCTGTATAGTTGCGGGTTGTGAGTTTTGTTACCCTGCATAGGAGGCTTTCCAATGGCAAAAAAGTGGGTTTACCTTTTCCGCGAGGGCGACGCATCGATGCGTGATCTGCTCGGCGGTAAGGGCGCAGGTGTTGCTGAGATGACGCGCACCGGCGTGCCGGTTCCTCCGGGCTTCACGATTACCACCGAAGCGTGTAATGCGTACTACGATAGCGGTAAGCAGTTTCCTGAAGGTTTGTGGGAGCAGGTACTCGTCGCCCTCAAGGAGATTGAGCAGCAGACCGGCAAGACTTTTGGCGACCCGGCGAACCCGCTGCTGGTATCGGTGCGCTCCGGCGCGAAGTTCTCGATGCCGGGTATGATGGATACGGTGCTGAATCTGGGCCTGAATACGGCTACCCGCGAGGGTCTGGCGACGCTCACTGGCAACCCACGCTTTGCCGCCGACGCCTACCGCCGCTTCATCCAGCTCTTTGGCAAGATTGTGCTGGATGTTTCGGGCGAGCGCTTCGAGCATCAGATGGAGATTGCCAAGAACCACGGCGAACGCCTTGACACCGACCTAAGCACCGAGGAACTGCTAGAAATTGCCGAGAAGTTTAAGGCGATTGTCAAAGAGGACGCCGGCGTCGAGTTCCCCGAGAATCCGCTTGAGCAACTGCGTGAGGCCATCGGCGCAGTGTTCAGCTCCTGGAACGGTCGCCGCGCTATTGATTACCGCCGCATCAACAAGATCTCCGACAAGCTCGGCACCGGCGTCAATGTGCAGTCAATGGTTTTTGGCAACATGGGCGATGATAGCGCCACCGGCGTAGCCTTCACCCGCAGCCCTAGCACCGGCGACGGCGAGATTTTTGGCGAGTATTTGGTCAACGCGCAGGGCGAAGATGTGGTGGCCGGTGTTCGCACACCCCAGCCGATCTCTAAACTCGAAGAGACCATGCCCGAGGTCTACGCGCAATTCCACACGATTGCCAAGCAGCTTGAGGCTCACTACAAGGATGTTCAGGACGTGGAGTTTACCATCGAGCGCGGTAAGCTCTGGATGCTCCAGACTCGCAACGGTAAGCGCACCGCCGCCGCTGCCCTGAAGATTGCGGTTGACCTGGAGCGCGAGGGTGTGATTGATAAGGCCACCGCCGTCCAGCGCATTGAGCCGCATACCCTCGACCAGTTGCTTCACCCGATGATTGACCCCAAGTCCCGCGCCTCGGCGCACAAGCTCACAGTTGGCCTGCCGGCCTCTCCCGGCGCAGCCAGCGGCACGGCGGTATTTGATCCCGATGAGGCCGAGCAGATGGCCGCCGACGGCCACAAGGTCATCCTGATCCGTGTCGAGACGGCCCCTGAGGATTTTCATGGGATGGTGGCGGCCCAGGCTATTCTGACGGCACGCGGGGGAATGACCTGTGTGGCGGGCGAGACGCGCATCCTTACGGATCGCGGCTTGCTTACTGCCGAGGTTGCCTTCACGACGCTGGAAGAGGGTCACGCGCTGCGGATTCTCTCCTTCGACAGCACGACATTGCGCCCGGTCTGGCGTCAGATTATCGCCGCTGGCCGCAAGCCCGCCGAAGTTCTGCCGGTAGCGGTATCGCAGACGGGCCGTGCTGAAGAGAACACCCTGCGACTCACCGCCGACCACAAGATGTACACGCTCCAGGATCGTCACCTGACCAAGAAGCGCCTTGATGCGGTATTGGCCGATGAGGATTTTGTCACCGTGGTGGATCAGATCCCGGCCCTGGGCGAGACATCCACGACCCCGGCATTGGCCTACGTTGCTGGCGCGATCCTCTCTGATGGGTATATCAACCTCAAGGAGACGAAGGGTTCGGTAACGTTTATCCAGAAGCCGACGCCGGAGAAGGCTGACTTTATCGCCGCTGTTGAGCAGAGCTTCGAGCAGGCATTCGGCGTGCCTTTCACCTATCTGCGTGAGCGCGAGACGGTCAGCGTTCTCAAGGGCCGTGAGATCAAAGGCAGTGTCGAGGATCGGATCAGCTTCCGCCGCGAGCCTGCCGCTCGTCTGGCCGAGATCCGCGACAACCTGGATACGTGGGTGCTGACGCTTGACCGCACGGCACTGCTGCACTTCCTGGCAGGTTTTGTTGATGGCGATGGTACCTACGCCGAGGAGTCGAGCGCGGTA
Source organism: uncultured Oscillochloris sp. (assembly GCA_903920315.1). Lineage (GTDB taxonomy): Bacteria > Chloroflexota > Chloroflexia > Chloroflexales > Chloroflexaceae > Oscillochloris. The sequence goes on along the minus strand of CAIXLU010000027.1, from coordinate 12,723 downwards.
CGGCTTCAGATCAGCGTCTCGCACGCCAAGCGTGAATTGCTCGACGGTCTGGCCTTGGCCTGTCTGCGACTGGGCATCGTGCCGCAGATCGTCAGCAACCGCGAGAACTATCTGATTCAGATTGCGGAGCAGGTTGAGGAGATTCTTGCCTTCACCACCCGCGTGCATGCCGAGATCCCGCCGCGCCGCTACGAGTCGAAGTGCCTGAGCATGCGCGGGATGTTCGCCGATGTCCAGGAGACGGTCAATTATATGGGCCGGGTGCGCGAGGGCGTCAAGCGCAACATTATGTTTGGCACGGAGAAGATCCGCCGCGACATCCTACCCCTCTGCGCCGGTGCTCTGGCTCGCGATGTGCAGGCGCTGCTCGATGCGCCGCTGCGTTCGTATCGGGTGCGTCCGGCTGGCACCGCCGAGTCGGCCCTGGTCTACAACTTCGAGGTTGATGCGAGTGATGAACTGGATAAGAATTACATCGTCTTCTCCAGCCGCATGACCCCGCTGCTGATCTCGAACTCGCACGCGGCCGTGGTCGCCCGTGGTATGGGCAAACCCTGCGTGGCCGGTGCGGGCGATCTGCGCATTAGCTACGCCGACCAGTCGGTGACGGTGAACGGGACGACGATCACGAAGGGTGAGTGGATTACGCTGGATGGCAGCACTGGCGAGGTTTTTGCCGGTAAGATGCCGACGGTCGATCCTGAGATGTCGGGCGACTTCGCTGAGTTCATGAGTTGGGCCGATGAGTTCCGCACGCTGGGTGTGCGGGCCAACGCCGATATTCCCCGCGACGCCAAGGTGGCCCGCTCCTTCGGTGCCGAGGGCATTGGACTCTGTCGCACTGAGCATATGTTCTTCGAGGGCGACCGGATTGACGCCGTGCGCGAGATGATCATCGCCGATACGGTCGAGGATCGCCGCGCCGCCCTGGCCAAAATCGAGCCTCTCCAGCAGGGTGACTTTGAGGGACTCTTCCGCGAGATGGCCGGTCTGCCTGTGACCATCCGCACTCTCGACCCGCCGCTGCACGAGTTCCTGCCCCACGAGGATCACGAGATCGTGGCCCTGGCGGCCAAGCTCGGCGTGGATGCGGCCAAAGTGCGAACCCGTGTCGAGGGTCTGCGCGAGTCTAACCCGATGCTGGGTTTCCGTGGCTGTCGTCTGGGCATCATCTACCCCGAGATCACCGAGATGCAGGCGAACGCGATCTTCAAGGCCGCTGTGGCCGTGCAGGCCGAGGGCATCGCGGTCTTCCCCGAGGTGATGATTCCGTTGGTCGGTAATGTCACCGAGCTGAAGATCCAGGAGGAACTGGTACGCAAGGTGGCGGCGGAAGTCTTTGCCGCCGCCGGAGTCGAGATTCCCTATCTGCTGGGCACGATGATCGAGTTGCCCCGCGCCGCCCTCACTGCTGATGAGATCGCCGAGACCGCCGAGTTCTTCAGCTTCGGCACCAACGACCTGACTCAGACCACTCTCGGCCTGAGCCGCGACGATGCCGGGCGTTTCTTGCCGGCCTACGTCGAGAAGAAGCTGATGCCCGACGATCCCTTCCAGTCCATTGACCAGCGTGGCGTAGGTCAGTTGGTGCAGATCGGCACCGAGCGTGGCCGCAGCGTCCGCCCCAACCTCAAGGTTGGTGTTTGCGGCGAGCATGGCGGCGACCCGGCCAGCGTGGAGTTCTTCCACCGTGTCGGCCTGAACTACGTTAGTTGCTCGCCCTTCCGCGTGCCAATCGCCCGCCTCGCCGCTGCCCAGGCTGCCCTCGGCGACGGCAAGCGCGACAAGTAGGTTAGGGAATTGGGAATGAGAAGGCGGGTCGGCGATATATCGCCGACCCGCCTTTGTTGAATCCGTCATGCGGGCTTCCAGCCTGCCAAATGTGCGTCGGCAGACGAGAAGCCTGAACGACGAACTGTAAACCTGACACCTGACACCTGACACCTGACGTGCGAAGGAGAAGACGATGGGAATCTTCGAACATGGCTACGGCCTAGTGATCGGCGTAGGCGAGTACAGCGACCCGGCCTGGAATGTGCCAGTTGCTGAGCGTGACGCTAGCGATACGCACGCGGCCCTGACTGACCCCGCCGCTGGGGGCTACCCTCCGACCCAGGTGGAACTGCTCCGTGGTGCCGGGGCAAGCAGCACGGCGGTGATCCAGGCTTTTGCGAGGCTGGCCACGCGAGCTGACGTGGGGGATACCGTCTTCATCGCGATCACCTGTCATGGTGCACTGAATGAGCGCGGCCTCTATACTCTGGCCACCAGCGATGCCGAGTTTGTTGGTGGCGAGCGTATTCGCACCGACACCGGATTCCATGTGGCGAAGCTCGCCGAAGCCCTGAAAGCCATCCGCGCCGAGCGACTGCTGCTGGTGATCAACGCATGCTTTGCCGGACACGCGAGCATCCTGGCCACCACCGGCAGACTGCGTGAAGCCCCCACCGGCACCGTGATTCCCAACAGCGAAAGCGATTCCCTGCTTGCCAGCGGTAAGGGCCGTGCGCTGATCACCGCCAGCCGCGCCGACCAGCGATCATACTTCCAAACCGACGAATCTCACACTGCCTTTGGGCAGGCTCTGATTGACAGCCTCCGTGGCGTGGGCATCAGCAAGAGCAGTGGCTATCTCGGACTCTTCGAGATATATGGCCGAATCCACACGCAGATGAGTAAACTATCGGCGAGTCGGGGCTACCGGCAGGAACCCGTCATCAACCTTGTCGAAGGCGTCGGCCCCTTCCCGGTGGCCCTGCACAGCGGCGCAGACAACCCTGACGCGAGCCAGATCCAGCAGCAGACGCCCGCCGAGGGCGTGCGTATCGTGCAGATGAGCATTGACAATCGTACCGACAATCGCAAGGTGATTGATTTTGGTAGCGCCCAGATCGGCAGCGTTACCTTCCGGGGCGACGTGGCTCAGGGTGATATTGTCAAAACCTACTACGGTGGGGCGTCCACTAACACAGAGGACGAACATATTGACCCGCTCAAGGAACTGCCAAAGCTCCAGCAGCGGGTCGCGATAGCAAGAAATGTAGGGACGGACGAGCGAGATGAGGCCGAACTGCGGATCAAACAGGCGCTTAACGCGCTCACCGAGGGGAATCGCTCGAAGGCGGTTGAGCGCATTGATCAGGCGCTCGCCATTCTTGATGCAATGAACAATGGCTACATCAACAGTGCCGCTCGCAGGCTGCGCGATGTGCGCGCCGCACTCGTGTAACATTTAGAGATAATTTTTCTCTTCGACAAGGTTCGTAGATACTTTACAGTTCTACCCCCCCTAGCCCCCCCGCAAGTGGGGGGGAACAACGCATTGGTTCCCCCCCGCTTGCGGGGGGGTTAGGGGGGGTAAGTATGCCAAGAGTGTAAAGTAAACTCGGCCCCTCTGAAACCATGTCTTCGACACAAAAAGGCCGACGCGGAATCGCGTCGGCCTAGATCAGTGTAGAGGGGCATGATGGTTGGATCATGCCATCTGGTGCTCCCACGCGCTTGAGCGGCGGTAAGCCGCATAGGTTGAGAGGTCGCGGATGATCCGCTGGAGCAGATCGCGCTCGATTGGATCATCGTAACCCGCGAGTAGCCGACGGATAGGCTCGTGGTTCTCAGATAGCGGAGCGTAGCGATAACTGAGATCGCCGCTCTGGCTTACCGAGCGTCCCATCACACCGTCCTCAACCATCTCTTCAAGAGATTGCGCGACACTCCACATATCGCGGCACACTCGGTCGGCGATCACTCGGGATGTCGCCACCATGCGTGGGTTTTCATGGAAAATTAGCAGCAAATGAAGCTTTACGGGAGTATCTATTGCCTTCTCAAGAAGTCGCTGAACAATGGGGTCTATCATCGACCTTCCTCCTTCCACGATGGATCTTCGTTGATCACATGTGCGGACGTTGGGCGCCACATGCGGAAACAAATCAGGACGGGAGCAGAGATGTGTCTTGCAGTGGCTCCTGCGACTTGGGAGGAGCAGGCAAACGGGCCGGTTATCCTCGTCGAATGAACTCTTTGTCACAATCTCCCTTCTTGGATTATACACGAAAACTACGCAAGATGCTAGGGGGTATTTTTTTCATTTCCCCGCATCCCAGTTAAGAGGCGTTTACTTTCTCCGAAGCGGGTATAATAGGGGTCGGTCGTGGTTTATGGTTCGTATTCCGTGGCTCAGGTATATTTTAGATTGCAGATTTTAGATTGCAGATTTGCCGCAACAGGACGCGGTGCATGTGCCCAAACTGTCAAGCTGGTTTGAAACATGCCTCAGTCCTAACATACGGGTCACACATCAGATGTCCATGCGCGGGGCGCACAACACCCCATGAGAATGGCCACTGGTGCCCGGCTATCGGCTATCGGCTATCGGCTATCGGCTATTGGCTATTTTCATGTGAGGAGCGTAGATATGGCAAAACTAAAAGTTGCGGTGCTGGGGGCCACGGGTACGGTTGGCCAGCGCTTTATTCAGCTTCTTGAAGGACACCCCTGGTTCGAGGTGGGTGCCCTCACCGGCAGCGAGCGTAGTGCAGGGCGCACGTATGCCGAGTCCAGCCGCTGGGTTCTCGACACGCCCATTCCCGCTGCTGTGCGCGATATGCAGATCCTGCCTGAGGACGCCCATCTCGATACGCCTCTGGTCTTCTCGGCCCTGCCGAGTAAGACCGCCGGGGGAATCGAGGCTCGCCTGGCCGCCGCTGGTCACGTGGTTTGCTCGAACGCCAGCGACCACCGCATGGCCGACGACGTACCCCTGCTCATTCCCGAGGTGAACCCAGATCATCTCGATCTGATTGCGATCCAGCGCAAGAACCGTGGCTGGAGCGGGGCGATTGTCACCAACCCGAACTGTACCTCGACGCCGCCGACGATGCTGCTGCGCCCATTGATTGACGCCTTTGGGGTGGATAAGCTGCTGTTGGTGAGTATGCAGGCGCTGTCGGGGGCGGGCTACCCCGGTGTGCCATCGTACGACTCGACCGAGAACGTGGTGCCCTACATCGGCGGCGAGGAGTCTAAGGTTGAACTGGAGCCGCAGAAGATGCTCGGCACGCTGCGCGACGGGCGGGTTGAGCCAGCAACCTTCACCACTTCGGCTCACTGCAACCGCGTCCCCGTGCTTGAGGGCCACCTGATCTGTCTCTCGATTGGCTTCACTCGTCGGCCAGACCTCGATGAACTGGTCGCTGCCCTGTCCAGTTTCCAGGCGCTGCCGCAGGAACTCAAGCTGCCCAGTGCGCCAGCTCAGCCGATTGTGTTACGCGATGAGCAGGACAGGCCGCAACCCCGCCGCGACCGCATGATCGGCAACGGGATGGCCACAGTGATTGGTCGGGTACGCGAATGCCCGCTACTCGACTACAAATTGGTGGCCCTTGGGCACAACACGATCCGGGGCGCAGCCGGCGGCTCGCTGCTCAACGCTGAACTGATGTACGCCCAGGGGATGCTTTCGTAGCATACAAAAAACAGACGCCGAGGGATTGATGAGAGCAACGATTGCCGACCTAACCGCTGACCGGGTGTTTTACCGTGACCTGGAGTCGTGCGATCCGAGCCTGCCTGGGCTGGGGGTACTGCGTGAGCCGCTAGGACTCCCTGCGGGGCTGCTGCCGCGCAAGCGCGAGTTGTCCTACGCACGGGTGGCCCTGTCCATCGCCGAGGCGGCCCAGGCCCAACGCGGCGGGCTGCCTCTCAGCGCCCTGCTGGTGATCGGCGACACGGAGAACGACCGACTCCTGGCGCACTACCTGAACGATCTGCCGAACGCGCCGCACGCATACGGGCTGATTGGCGAGGATCGCCCGGTGGTGCCCGAGAGCCTGATCTGGGATGGCTCGATTGCCACGGCTACCCGCTGGTCGTTGCTGCACCCGTGGGCGGCTGAACTGGAGCGCCGGGGGGTGCGCTGGAATCGCGCTGCGCTGCTGATTGACATTGATAAGACGTTGCTCGGCCCGCGTGGGCGCGGCGACGGAGCTATTGACGACGCACGGGCGGAGGGTGCGCTCGCCGTGGCCAGTGATCTGCTCGGCGGAAATCTGGATGTCTCGCTCTTCCGCCGAACCTACGCCGAACTGTGCCGCAAGGAGTGGCATGGCTTCACGCTGGATAATCAGGATTATGTCGTGTCAACCGCGTTGCTGATCGCAAGCGGCACGATGAGCTACGAGTATCTCTCTGTCGGTGTGGATACGGGTACATTGTCCAGCTTTGCGGCGCTGCTGGATGCCGTGACGCCGCACGTACGCCCGCCCCTGTCCGCGCTTCACGCCGAGTTGCGTGAGCGGGTGGCGGCGGGCGACCCCACGCCGTTCAAGCTCTTTCGCCGGGCCGAGTTTGTGTCTACCCTGGCGCGCATGGGCGACGGGCGGCTCACCCTCTGCGGCGAACTGTTCACCTTGGCCGAGCGGCTGATCGCGGCGGGTGCCCTCGCTCTGGCTACCTCCGACAAGCCCGCCGAGTCGGCGATGCCAAGCCCTGCGCAGGCGGCGATGGGCATGCTCCCGCTGCACCGCACCCCGGCGAAGGTAGTCTGACAGGTTTCAGGTTTTAGGTTTTAGGTTTCAGGCGCAGCGCATCAGAGCGATTTATGGCAGTACTGCAATAAGGGACGCTGTCAGACCGAACGAAGCGAGATTCTTTGCGTCTTTGCGCCTTTGCGTCAGATCACATACGCGCATGTGACGCAAAGACGCGAAGACGCAAAGCAGTGAGAAGAGTCGCGAACGGAATGCGTCGCTCCACAGTGAGTGTGATGTGAACACCAAAATAGTGTATCTCTGGGCCGTTATCGTCGCCCTCTCGGTGCTGCTTGGTGCGGAAGGTGCATGGGCGCATCCGCAGATCATAAGCGTGGAACCGCAGTCCAATACGTGGCAGACGACGAGTGACCTGGACGTGCCCTCGCCCGCGCCGGAAGGACCGCCCGTGGTGGAGATCCTGCTGCGTGGGGTGATGCTGATCGGTGCGGCGACAGGCACGGGTGGTCTGGCGTTCCTGATCTGGCTGCTTGGCCCAGCCTTGGCTCAAGCGGGCGACGACCTTGCCATCCTACGGCGCTGGCAGGTCTGGCTGGCAATCCCGCTGCTGATCTGTGCCGCAGTCGCGCCACTGATGCTCGTGGAGCGGACATATACCACTTTTGGCATGGTTAACCTGACCGGGCTGATTCATATGGCAACCACGCGCTACGGACAGGTGCTGCTGGTGCGCTCTGGGTTAGCTCTGGCCCTCGTGATTGCGGCAGTGCCGTTGCAACGCGATCAGTACCTGCGCCATACGGTCTGCCTGACCCTCAGCGCGTGGTTGCTGCTCAACCTCTCGCTAGGTGGTCACGCATCGTCAGATCCCTCACCGATGCTCTCCATTCTCTCCAACGCGATCCACCTGGGGGCCGCATCGCTCTGGGCAGGCGGGCTGATTGCTTTCGCCGTGATGTTGCCGGGTACCCTGCGATCTGTCTCTGAGGCGTGCCGCCCCGAACTACTGCGCACCCTGTTTACACAGTTCTCGATCCTGGCGATTGTCAGCGTGACCGTACTCGCGATCACCGGCACCTACGCCACCCTGCGCCACCTGAGTACCCTGTCTGACCTGTGGATGACGGGCTATGGACAGATTCTGTTAATTAAGATGATCGCCTTTGGTGCGATGGTGCTCTTTGGTGCCTATTATCTCTTAGTTGCCCGACGACAGGTGGATGCCTGGGCGACCGAACCGGCAGAGCAGACTCGGCAATTGCCGCATCTGCTGAGCCGTATCTTGCGCCTAGAGGCCATCCTTGGGCTGATCGCTATCCTGGCTGCCGGTGCCCTTGCCAGCATAGTTCCGCCTGATGACCCGAGGCCGGATGATCATATTCGCATAGGGGTACACGATGTTGATTCGTTCCGACGGCATCCGTAGGGGCGAAGTAGCGCAAACAAACCAGGGCTGGTGCAAAGACAACCTTGGCCCTCACCCCCAGCCCCTCTCCCGCGTGCGGGAGAGGGGGGCATATCGCTTCCTGAAAGGAAATACCCCCCCTCGCCCGCCGCAGCGGGAGAGGGGGCTGGGGGGTGAGGGCTGTTCGGCAGCACATTGACACGTATCCGTGAACCTTGTCTAACCAATCCAGGAGACTATTGTGAGTACATCCCGATACCTTACCGCTCTGGCTGAGCGCGTCTTGATCTTTGATGGCGCGATGGGTACGAGCATTGATACGTTCGACCTGACGGTTGAGGATTATGGCGGTGAGCGCACGTTTGGCAACCGCGATTATCTGGTGATCACGCGGCCTGATGTGATTGGCCAGATCCACGCCTGGTTCTTTGAGGCTGGTGCCGATGTGGTTGAGACGTGTACCTTCCAGAGTACGCGCATGCGTCTGGAGGAGTGGGGGCTTGGCGACCGCACCTTGGAGTTGAACTGTGCCGCCGCCGCCCTGGCCCGCGATGTGGCTGACCGCTACGAGGCTCAGGATGGTCGCCCGCGTTTTGTGGCTGGCTCGATGGGGCCGACAGGTAAGCTGCCCTCCTCCGACGATCCGGCGCTCTCTGACATCACGTTCGCGCAACTGAGCGAGATCTACTGCGAGCAGGCGGTTGGCCTGATTACGGGCGGAGTGGATCTGCTGCTCGTTGAGACAAGTGTAGACATTCTGGAGCTGAAAGCGGCTCTTGATGGTATCCGCCGAGCTAAGATCGAGACCGAGCGGCCCGATATTGCGGTGCAGGCCCAGGTCTTCCTCGACCTCTCCGGGCGTATGCTCCTGGGTACCGATGTCCCGGCCCTGATCGCCACGCTGGAGGCCATGCCGACCGACGTGATCGGCCTGAACTGCTCAACCGGCCCGGAGCATATGCGCGAGGCTATCCAGTACCTCACCGCTCACGCCCGCAAGCCAATTTCCTGCCTTCCCAACGCGGGTTTGCCGCTGGAGGTGGATGGCCAAACAGTCTATCCGATGGAGCCAGACGCCTTCGGGAGGATCGTCGGCGAGTTTGTGAGCGAGTACGGTGTAGCGGTGGTCGGCGGCTGCTGCGGCACTCGTCCCGCCCATATCGCCAAGCTGCGTGAGGTGATTGGCTATGACCGCAGGCCAAAAGTGCGCCTGATTGAGTACATTCCCAGCGTCTCCTCGGGCATCCGCGCCGCTGCCTTGCGCCAGGATGGCACCTTGACGGTGATCGGCGAGCGGGTGAATACGCTTGGCTCGCGCAAGGTGAAACGTCTGCTGCTGAGCGATAACTACGATGGCGTGGTTGAGGTGGCCCGCGAGCAGGTGGATGGCGGCGCACATCTGCTGGATGTCTGTGTAGCCATGACCGAGCGCGCCGACGAGGGCGAGCAGATGACTAAGCTGCTCAAGAAACTGACCATGAACATCGAGCTACCCCTGGTGATTGATACCACCGAGGGCGATGTGCTTGAGCGCGCCCTGGCGATGTACCCCGGTCGCGCTGTGGTCAATTCGCTGTCGCTGGAGGGCGGGCGCGGCGGAAAGATTGATATGGTACTGCCGCTGGTGGCCCGCTACGGTGCCGCAACGGTAGCCATGACGATTGATGAAGAGGGCATGACTCACACCCGCGAGCGCAAGCTGGCAGTGGCCGAGCGGATCGCCCAGATCGCCAGCGATGAGTACGGCGTTCCCGCCGAGGCGCTAATCTTCGATGTGCTGACCTTTCCGGTCACCACGGGCCAGGAGGAACTGCGCGGCGCTGCCGTCGAAACGATAGAGGGCATTCGTTTGGTGAAGGCCCACATCCCCGGCTGCTTCACCACCCTGGGCGTAAGTAATCTGAGCTTCGGCGTCGCCCCGCACGCCCGCGCCGCGCTTAACTCGGTCTTCCTCTTTCACGCCATGGCCGCCGGCCTCGACACGGCGATCATTAACCCGGCTCACATTACGCCCTACGCGGAGATCCCCGCCGAGCAGCGTGAGATCTGCGAAGACCTGATCTTCAACCGGCGCGAGAACGCTCTGGCCCGCTTCATCCAGTACTTCGAGCAGAACCAGAGTTCCATCGAGAACGAGGCCAGCGATCCCACGGCGGGACTTTCGGTGGACGAGCGCCTGCGCTGGAAGATCCTCCACCGCAAGAAGGAGGGTGTTGAGCAAGATGTTGATGAGGCCGTGGCGAACCGGATGGGGTTGGAGATTTTAGATTTTAGATTGGTGATTGCCGATGTGGGCGACCAATCCGCAATCCCACATCCACAATCTCAAATCAACGGCGAAGCCCAATCCGCAATCCCACATCCACAATCTCAAATCAACGGCGAAGCCCAATCCGCAATCCCACATCCACAATCTCAAATCAACAAGGGTACCGCCGCCGTCGCCGTCCTGAACAATGTTTTGCTCCCGGCGATGAAGGAGGTCGGCGACCTGTTCGGCTCCGGTCAGCTCATTCTGCCCTTCGTCCTCCAGAGCGCCGAGGTGATGAAGAAGTCGGTGTCGCACCTGGAGCGCTACCTCGATAAGCTGGAGGGTTCGACCAAGGGCAAGGTGGTGCTGGCCACCGTGCATGGCGATGTCCACGACATTGGGAAGAATCTGGTGAATACGATTCTCTCGAACAACGGCTATACCGTCTACGACCTGGGCAAGCAGGTGCCGATCAACACGATCATCGAGAAGGCACTGGAGGTTGGCGCGGATGCGATTGGCCTCTCGGCTCTGCTGGTCTCAACCAGCAAGCAGATGCCGCTGGCGATCCAGGAGTTGTACAAGCGTGGACTGAGCATCCCCGTGCTGGTAGGCGGCGCGGCGATCAATCGGCAGTACGGCCAGCGCATCAGTTTTGTGGGCGACGAACCCTACCCGGCGGGCGTCTTCTACTGCAAGGACGCCTTTGAGGGTCTGGAGACGATGGACAAGCTGAGCGATTCGGCCAGCCGCGCACAGTACGTGGCCGACACGATCAGTGCGGCCAGCGACTCGCTAAACAAGCGTCAGACAGGCCGAGTGGCTTTGGCGGATCTCGGACAGGCCAGCATGAGCGAATCGTCAGTTCGCTCGACTGTTCGTACCGACGTGCCGGTACCCACGCCGCCCTTCTGGGGCGCTCACGCCACTAGCCGTATTCGTCTGGATGACGTGCTGACCTATCTGGATCGCAACGCGCTCTACCGGCTCCAGTGGGGCGCGAAGAATGCCAAGGGCATGGAGTGGGAAGTGCTCAAGGCTGAGTTTGATCTGAAGGTGCGCGTTCTCATGCGCGAAGCTGAACACGACGGCTGGCTAGAGCCGAAGGTGGTCTACGGCTACTTCCCGGTGCAGAGCCACGGTCACGATCTGATCGTCTACGATCCGGCCTCGATTCATGAGGCCGGGCCGCGTGAACTGACCCGCTTTGTCTTCCCGCGCCAGCCCGGTCGTGAGCGGCTCTGCCTCGCCGACTATTTCCGCAGCGTGGAGAGCGGCGTATATGATGTGGCCGCCTTCCAGGTGGTGACGATGGGCACCAAAGTGGATACGCTGACCGAGGAACTTCAAGGGAAGGCCGACTACAGTCGGGGCTACTACATCCACGGCCTGGGCGTGAGTTTGGCCGAGGCACTGGCCGAGTACACCAACCGGATTATTCGTCAGGGTCTGGGGTTGGGCGAGGATCGCGGCAAGCGTTACTCGTGGGGCTACCCGGCCTGCCCCGATTTGGCCGAGCATACCAAGCTCTTCCAGATTCTGCCCGCCGAGCAGATTGGCCTGGTGCTCACCGAGGCATTCCAGCTCGTGCCTGAGCAGAGTACGGCAGCCATCGTCATCCACCACCCGGAGGCGAAGTACTTCAGCATCGGCTCTGCCGCCGAGCGAGCCGAGGATGATGCGACATGATCAGCTTCAGCGTGATTATCCCGGCCTTGAATGAGGAGGCCGGGATCGGGGGTTGCGTGGCTGGCGTGCGCGCCCTCGATCCCGGCGTCGAAATTATTGTCGCCGACGGGGGCAGCAGCGACCGCACGGTTGAACTGGCGTCGGCGGCGGGCGCGATTGTGGTGCGTGCGCCACGCGGGCGCGGGCCGCAGTGCAACGCCGGAGCTGCCCACGCCTTGGGTGAAACACTACTCTTCCTTCACGCCGATACCGCCCTGCCCGCCGATGCATTCGGCATCCTGCGCACGCTCCTGGCCGACCAAGCAATTGATGTGGCCAAGTTTCGCCTGAGCTTCGACACACACGACTGGCTGCTCGACATCGCCGCCCGCCTGATGTGGTACGACTCCCTGCTCACCAGCTACGGCGACCAGGGCATTGTGATCCGGCGCAGCCTCTTCGAGCGGATCGGTGGATTTCCTGACTGGCCGCTCTTTGAGGATGTACACTTGTTCGAGAAAGCCCGTGCGCTCACAGACATCTCTGTGGTACCCGCCGAGGTGGTCACCTCGGCGCGACGATTCCGCGATAACGGGACGATCCCACAGCTCCTGCACGATTTCTGGCTCTGGCTCCAGTACCTTATCGGTGTCTCCCCCCACGAGATCGCCCGCAGCTACGAGCGGCGCGGGGCGGAGTTGCGCCAAAGTCACGTGCTGGGAGGATGAATCCCCTGGCTGGCGACTGAAGTCGCGCCACGGGAGCCTACGGCTGGTCGCCCGCCGACGCGGGAACCGCCCGCGAGGGGGGGCGCCCAGCCGTAGGCTCCCGTGGCGCGACTTCAGTCGCCAGCCAGGGGATTCATCCTCCCAGCACGTGACTTTGGCGCAACTCCGCCCCGCGCCGCT
>CAIXLU010000026.1 GCA_903920315.1 uncultured Oscillochloris sp. | reverse complement strand
GACCGACCCGCGCATCGTGCGCCTGCTCATCCGTGAAACCTACCAAGACCCCAGCCAGCGCGGGCGGATCTCCTTCCCCGGTAAGCTCGGCGAAGGTGCGATGTACGTCTCTAGCTTGCGCTACGAGGAGTACGAAGACACCATTGACGACGATGATCAGAACGACGACTCGGATTCGTCTGAGGAGGAGTACATCGGAGGGGATGAGGAGGAGGAGATCGGCCTCGAAGAGATTGACCAGGATATGGCCGACGATGATGATAACCTTGAGGAGTAGGCACCCTACTCACGTGCTGTGATGATGACAGGGGATCGGCGGTGCCGATCCCCTGCCTCTTTAGGGGTACTGCCATATCTGATACATATCACCTACGTTTGACAAAGACGATGGTGAATGTTATACTTTTTTATCGCTGCGCAGACGCGCAAGTACGTCTCTTTGTGTGCTACACCGGCCTACTCTAAGGCGTAGTCGAGACTACGACCAGACGTGGGGCCAGGTTATTATTTTGTCTCAATATAGCTGCTCCGGGGCGTCTGACACAGGAGTTCTTGATGCCGACCATTAACCAGCTCGTTCGCAAGCCGCGTAAGCCCGTCGTGAAAAAGACGAAGGCTCCCGCGCTGCGGTTCACGTACAACTCGCTCAAGGGGAAGCTGACCCGTGGCAAGGGTTCGCCGCAGAAGCGCGGCGTCTGCACCAAGGTCGCAACCGTCACGCCGAAGAAGCCAAACTCGGCCCTGCGCAAGATCGCCCGCGTGCGGCTCTCCAATGGCCTTGAGGTTACCGCCTACATCCCCGGCGAGGGCCACAACCTTCAGGAGCACTCGGTCGTGCTGATCCGTGGTGGCCGCGTGAAGGATCTGCCGGGTGTGCGCTACCACATTGTGCGCGGCACCCTCGACACGCAGGGCGTCAATGGCCGCAAGCAGGGCCGCTCGAAGTACGGCACGAAGAAGAACGTGCAGCCGGTCGGCAAGAAACGCTAACAGCGGCAGGTGGTATCAGACAGCAGCGCATTGCCTGCTGCCTGTTGCCTATCGCCCACAGAGGAAAGCTATGTCCCGCCGAAGCAATACTGTTAAGCGCATCATTATCGTGGATGCCCGCTACGAGAGCCTGTTGGTGCAGAAGTTCATCAACAAGGTGATGGAGCGCGGCAAGAAGAGTACCGCCGAGCGCATCGTCTATAACGCGATGGATCTCGCCGCCGATAAACTCAAGAAGTCGCCCCTCGAAATCTTTGAGCAGGCTCTTCGCAACGCCAGCCCCTCGATTGAGGTCAAGCCCAAGCGCGTTGGTGGTGCCACCTATCAGGTGCCGATTGAGGTCAAGAGCGAGCGACGCTACGCCCTGGCCATGCGCTGGCTGCTGATCTCAGCCCGCGCCCGCAGCGGTCGCCCGATGGCCGAGCGCCTTGCCACCGAAATTATGGACGCCTACAACAATACCGGCAGCACGATCAAGCGCCGCGAGGACGTGCATAAGATGGCTGAGGCCAACCGCGCCTTCGCCCACTACGGTCGGCTGTAGCCTGTTGTGGTGCGCTCACCTGAGCGCAGAGCCCAGCGGGAGTTTCTAGCGCGTATCTTCGGGTACGTAGAAAGTAGCAGTAGCGACGGGTATGCCACGCCAGATTGAGCTCGAAAAAATCCGAAATATCGGAATCATCGCCCACATCGACGCGGGCAAAACCACGACGACGGAGCGCATCCTGTTTTATACCGGGCGCACCTATAAGATCGGCGAGGTTCATGAGGGTACCGCGACGATGGACTGGATGCCGCAGGAGCAGGAGCGCGGTATCACCATCACCTCGGCGGCCACCACCGCTGCGTGGCGCTTTAAGGATGTTGACTACCGGGTGAATATCATTGACACCCCCGGCCACGTGGACTTCACCGTTGAGGTCGAGCGCTCGCTGCGCGTCCTCGATGGTGGCGTGGTGGTGTTCGATGGAGTCGCCGGTGTCGAACCTCAGTCGGAGACGGTCTGGCGTCAGGCTGATAAGTATAACGTCCCGCGTATCTGCTTCGTCAATAAGATGGATCGCATCGGCGCGAACTTTGAGCGCTGTGTCAGTATGATCATTGATCGCCTCGGCGCGAAGCCGGCCGTCATCCAGTTGCCGATTGGCTCTGAAGATCGCTTCAAGGGCATGATCGACATCTTCACGATGGAGGCGACGATCTTCCTTGATGACTTGGGCAAAGAGACCCGCCAGGAAGACATTCCTGCCGACCTTCTGCCCGCCGCTCAGAAGGCTCACGCCGATCTGGTCGAGATGATCGCCGAGACTGACGACGAGCTCACCCTGCTCTACCTTGAGGGCGAGGAACTGGGCGTCGAGGAGCTGAAGCGCGGCCTGCGCAATGCTACGATCAGCGGCAAGCTGGTGCCGGTACTCTGCGGCGCTGCCCTGAAGAATAAGGGCGTCCAGAAGTTACTCGATGCGGTCATCGAGTATTTGCCCTCGCCCATTGAGCGCCCCGCCATCCAGGGCGTCCAGCCCGGACACGTCCTTGGCGATGAGGGTGCGGAGCTGATCGCCCGCGCCACCAGCGACGAAGCTCCCTTCACTGGCTTGGTCTTCAAAATTGTCGCCGATCCTTACGTCGGCAAGCTGGCTTATTTCCGGGTCTACTCGGGCAAGATCGAGAAGGGCAACTATGTCCTTAACTCGACCCGTGGCCAGCGCGAGCGCCTTGGACGCATCCTCCAGATGCACGCCAATCACCGCGAGGATATTGAGTCGGTTTACGCCGGCGATATTGCCGCGATGGTCGGCCCCAAGCAGAGCTTCACCGGCGATACGATCTGCGACCCGGACAACCCGATTGTGCTGGAGAGCATCCGCTTCCCCGAGCCGGTGGTCGAGTTGGCGATTGAGCCGAAAACCAAGTCCGACCAGGACAAAATGGCGATTGCCCTCAATCGTCTCAGTGAGGAAGATCCTACCTTCCGGGTCTACACCGACCAGGAGACGGGGCAGACGATCATCAAGGGTATGGGTGAGTTGCACCTTGAGGTGATCGTTGACCGCATGCGCCGCGAGTATAAGGTCGAGGCCAACCAGGGCAAGCCGCAGGTTTCCTACCGCGAGACGATCACGCAGGCGGTTGATGTTGAGACACGCTTCGTGCGGCAGACCGGCGGTAAGGGTCAGTTCGCCCACGTCAAGATTAAGTTCGAGCCGCAGACCCCTGGCCTCGGCTTTGAGTTTGTCAACGGCGTCATCGGTGGCTCGATCCCGCGTGAGTACATCAATCCGGTTGAGCAGGGCATCAAAGAGGCGATGTCGTCGGGCGTGATGGCCGGCTACCCGGTGGTTGACCTGAAGGCCACTCTCTACGATGGCTCCTTCCACGAGGTGGACTCGTCCGAAATGGCGTTTAAGATCGCCGCTTCGATGAGCCTCAAGGACGGCGTCCGCAGGGGGCG
>CAIXLU010000025.1 GCA_903920315.1 uncultured Oscillochloris sp. | reverse complement strand
GTCCCAGCCCGCGAAGGCGGGCTTCGTAGCCAAGAGCCGAGGGCTTTAGCCCCACGGCGATACGGTGACAGGACTTTGTTCATGCCCTGACCCAACATGTTTAGGGATGCAGAAAATTTTCTACGAATGTACGACACAACCCTCAGTGATAACTGGCAGATTCGCTCGCTCGACATGTTCACCCAGGGGATCTACCCGCGCAGCGATGATGGCTGGCTCACGGCGTGCGTGCCGGGTCACTGGCAGCAGATCCCTGAACTGGCGACACATACCGGCAAGGTGGTGTACCGCTGCCGCTTTGCGTATGACGACCGACGACCTGGCGATCCGCAGTGGTCGAATCAGACGCGGCACTGGCTACGGATCAATGGAGCCTTCTACTACAGCCGAACCTACCTGAACGGCGTGGATGTGGGTAGCCACGAGGGTTATTTCGTGCCGTATGAGTGCGAAGTGAGCGAGTTGCTCCAGGCTAATAACACGCTGCTGATTGAGTTGGATTGCCCTGAGGAGCGCGATAAGCACAATAAGCAGATGATCACCGGGGTCTTCTCGCACTGGGATTGTATTGACCCCAAGGCGAACCCCGGCGGGATCTGGCTGCCGGTGGAACTGCACGCCAGCGGGCCGGTGCGCCTGAGCCGTGCCCGCTGTCTGACGATGGCCTGCGATGATCGTTTTGCTCAGATTCGCTTTGACCTGGAGGTTGATGCGGCGGAGGCGACGACGGCGACTCTGCGCTTCACCTTCACGCCGCGTACCTTTACGGGCGCTCCTCATGTGATCACCCAGCGGCGGGCGCTACGCGCCGGGACGCAGGATGTTGGCGGGCTGATCAAGCTGGACGAACCACGATTGTGGTGGACTCACGATCTCGGGCGGCCCGACATGTATGATGTGACGGTCGAGGTGCTGCTGGGCGATGTGGTGAGCGACGCTCAACAGTTTGGGTTCGGCGTGCGCCGCTTTGAGCTGCGCGGCTGGGTGGCCTACCTCAACGGGGTGCGCTTTCTGGTGAAGGGCAATAACTATCCCCCCGGCGATATGCGTATCGCCAGCATGACCCGCGCCCGCTACGATGACGATCTCCGGCTGGCCCGCGAGTGCTTCATGAACATGCTCAGAATCCACGCCCACGTCGATCACCCCGCGCTCTACGCAGCGGCTGATGCGGCGGGAATGCTGATCTGGCAGGACTTCCCGCTCCAGTGGCTCTACAGCATGCACGTACTACCAGAAGCTCGCCGCCAGGTACGCGAGATGGTGCGATTGCTGGGCAGCCACCCTAGCGTGGCGGTCTGGTGCATGCATAACGAAGCCGTGCTGATCGAGGACACCGCCGACGAGAGCCTGATGGCCCGCCTGCGCACCTACGCCACCGGGTTCGGTTTTACCTGGAACCGCGACGTCATGGACACGCAACTCAAGGAGATCGTGCAAGCCGACGACACAACTCGTCCTGCCATCCGCAGTTCGGGCGAGATGGACGTGCCCTACCTACGCAGGGGCACCGACGGCCACGCCTACTTCGGCTGGTACCGCACCTACGGCAGCATTGACACCGCCGAGGTGATGCAGCGTCGCTTCCCCGCCAACATGAGCTTCGTCACCGAGTTCGGCGCGCAGAGCTTCCCGAACCTGGAGAGCAGCCAGCGCTTTATCCATGAGCCGCTGGAAGAGGCGGAGATCACTCGCCTAACGGAGCGCCACGGGTTTCAGGCCGAGATTATGGGCCACTGGATCCCCTGGCGTCAGGCCGAATCACTGGCCGAAGTGATTGATCTGTCGCAGGACTATCAGATCTTCATTAACCGCTACTACATTGATCGGCTGCGCTCGCGCAAATATCGGCCCACTGGCGGGATTGTGCCCTTCATTTTTGTGGATCCCTATCCGGCTATTTTGTGGAGCGTAGTGGATTACTGGCGGGTGCCGAAACGTTCGTACTACGCGATGCAAATGGCCTTTAGCCCGCAGTACGCCTTCTGCCTGTTTCATCCGCGCACCTACGCGGTGGGGGAGGCGGTTGAATTGCCGCTCTTGGTGGTGAATGATGCGCAACAGACAGTAGGCGGTGCGCGCCTGACTGCCCATCTCTGCACCCCCGACGGCACCACGCTTGCCACAACAACCCGCACCCTCGACCTGCCCGCCGACTGTTTGCCGATTGAGGTGGACAGGCTGCGCCTGATTCCCACCATCGCCGGTTGCTACACCCTGGAACTCGCACTCACCGGCGTCCCCCATGCGGTGCGCCATACGTATGAGATTGTCGTGGGTTGAACTGATGGTACAATGGGCGCACGGAAGCTCTCGACCTGAGACCTGAAACCTTAACGCCGCTATGCCTATCTCATACCAGGAGCAGGCTGAGCTTACCTGCCCGAGCTGCGGATCTGACTTTGCCGCCGCAGTATGGCTGATCCTCGACGCGCAGGAGCAGCCGGGGGCAGTAAACGAGCTACGCCACGGCTCGCTCAACAACGTAACCTGCCCGCACTGCGGGAACAGCGGCCCCGCCGGGGCACCGCTGCTCTTTCACGATGGACAGACGCGGCGGGTGATCTTCGCCGGGGTGCCGGGCGCTGCCGAACACGAGGTGCGCGACCAGGCCCGTCATCTCCACACGCTCCTGGTAGAATCTATCCCCGATGAGCAGCGCCGCGCCTACCTGGCTGATGTGGATATTGCCCAGGATGTGGACGGGGTGGCCCATATGCTCAAGCGCATGGATCATCGGCGTGGGGTCGTAGAGACGCCCCGGCGGGGCGTCTCTACGCCCGAAACACCACCGCTGCTCGTGGCTGTACAGGAGCTACTTGAGGCTAGCTCGCCCGAAGATCTTAACCGGGTGATTGCCGAACACCCGGCGCTGCTGGCACGTGATACCGACCTGACTCTGGCCCAATTGGCGGATGTCGCCTTTGAGCAGCGAGCCCACGATATTGTCGAGAGCCTTCAGCGGGCTCGGCGACTCCTCAACGAGATGTCTAGCGCTATTGAGGAGCGGCGCGAGGCTCTGGCCAAACAACGGCCCGCCCACGCCACAGCCACTGCCGCCATCACAGGAATTGCCGACTCGGAAGGGCCGAATCTGGAAGAGGCCATCGAGGCGCTCATGAGTGCTGACGGTGAGGATGAACTGGCCGATGCACTCGACCACTACCCGCTGCTCCTCGACGATGTCGCCAGTCACGCCCTCCGACAGCTTGCCGCCGAGGCTCGTGCCAGCGGCGATGAGGCAATGGCTCGCTATATAATCGAGTGCCGCGAGATGCTGCGGCGCGTCCGCGAGGGACTTGATGGGTGATTTTGGATTTTAGATTGTGGATTGTGGATTTTGGATTGTAGCAATCCAAAATCCAAAACCTAAAATCTAAAATGGAGAGTGTTTATGCTGAAACGTACCCCCCTCTTCGAGAAGCACGTCGCCGCAGGCGCACGCATGGTTGAATTCGGCGGATGGGAGATGCCCGTCCAGTATAGCGGCATTATTGACGAGCATACGGCGGTGCGCCAGCGGGCCGGGCTCTTCGACATCAGCCATATGGGTCGCCTGATGGTGCGCGGTAATCAGGCCGAGGACTTCCTCCAGCATGTGGCCACCTGCGATGTGTCGGCCATCCCGCTTGGGCAGGCGAGCTACGGCCTGCTCTGCCACCCCGACGGCGGGATTGTGGACGATATTTTCATCTACCATCTGCCCGAGGAATACCTCGTAGTCGTGAACGCCTCGAACCGCGAGAAGGACTGGCAGTGGCTGCACGCCCACACCGAGGGCTTCGATGTAGAGATCGTGGGCCGCTCAGATCGCTGGGCGATGCTGGCTCTCCAGGGGCCGGAGGCCGAGGCGATGCTGATCCAGGCCGAGGAGCCGGGGGCCGGGAGCCTTTCTGTGCTGCCCTTTCACGGAGTGGCCCTGAGTGCGCTCTTCGGCTTCACCACCCTGGTGGCCCGCACCGGCTACGCCGGTGAAGATGGCTTCGAGCTTTTCTTCGATGCTGTTCACGCCGAGGATTTCTGGGACAAGTTGGTTGGGCTAGGCGCGAAGCCCTGTGGTCTGGGTGCCCGCGATAGTCTGCGCTTCGAGCCGTGCCTGTCGCTCTACGGCCACGAGATCAGCGATACGATCAACCCCTACGAAGCTCGCCTGGGCTGGGTGGTCAAGCTCGATAAGGGCGACTTCGTGGGCCGCGAGGCCCTGGCCGCGATCAAGGCCGCTGGCCCCACCCGCAAGCTCACCGGATTCGAGATGGTCGGCAAGGGGGTTGCCCGTGGCGACTACCCGATCCACAACCTCGACGGCGAGTTGGTTGGTACTGTGACCACCGGGATGCCTGCGCCAACCCTGGGTCGGCCCCTGGGCATGGCCTATGTGCCCATCGCCCTCAGCACTGTGGGCAGCGAGTTCGATATTATTATCCGTGGAAAGCCCGTGCGCGCGCGAGCGATCACGATGCCGTTCTACAAGCCTCAGTATAAGAAGTAGGGGCGGTGATCGGGGAGGGCTGCGCCATCCCTGAATTCTTCGCTTTTTTTGAAGGAACAACGCGATATGAGCCACAACGTCCCGGCGGAACTGCGCTATAGCACATCTGATGAGTGGGTGCGAACCGAGGGTGAGGAATTGGTGATCGGAGTCAGCGACTTCGCCCAGGATCAACTCGGCGACATCGTTTACCTGGAACTACCGAAGGTCGGTACGGTACTCGCCCCCGGCGACTCGTTCGGGGTGATCGAGTCGGTGAAGGCCAGTTCCGATCTGTACGCCCCGGTGGGTGGCGAGGTCGTGGCGGTGAATGGCAACCTGGAGACCAGCCAGGAGGCGATTAACCAGGATCCCTACGGGGCCGGCTGGCTGATCCGCGTGCGCCCCTCCGGCGCGGAGGAGGAGTTGCTCGACGCCGCCGGGTATGCTGCCCATTGTGAGGGTCGCGCCCATTAAATCGCAATTGCAGATGGCAGATTGTAGATTGCAGATCGCTGCACCTGCAATC
>CAIXLU010000024.1 GCA_903920315.1 uncultured Oscillochloris sp. | reverse complement strand
GTAGGGGCGCGTCGCGACGCGCCCCTACGGTCCGTTTTCATCGGGTGATGCCGGGATACGTAAAAATCACTACCTATCTCTGGTACTCGTGCGTATCCAGAGCAGAGAATTGCGCACGCAGCGAGATCAGGGTGAACGGCTTCTGAAGAAACCCCGTTGCGTTGCGGTCAATGAACGGCTGCACTCCATCGGTTGAGCGGTAACCGTCCATCACCACCACCGGGAGATCCGGTGCCATCTGTCGGATCGCATCGAATAGCTCCTCGCCGTGCATGTCGGGCATGGTGAGGTCGAGCAGCACCGCCGCCAGTTCGCTGCCCCAGGCTCGAACTTCGGCGAGTGCCGCCGCGCCATCATAGGCCAGGATCGATGTGAAGCCCAGCCGCCCGAGCATCGTCGCCGCCATCCGCTGAACCCTCGCTTCGTCGTCAACCACAAGGATCAGGTTGCCATGCCGCAATGATCGTGGCGGCACCGGCGACGTTACAGAAGGTTCTACCAGCGCGGGCAGGTACACGGTAAAGGTGGCTCCCCGGCCGGGACTGCTGGTTGCGTGTATCCGCCCCCGGTGCCGCTCAACGATACTCCGCACAACCGCAAGCCCGAGACCTCGCCCCATAAACCGAGTGGTGAAGAAGGGGTCGAAGATCCACTCTTGAATGGACGGGTCAATCCCCTCGCCCGTATCGTGTACCGTCAGTTGTACATACGTTCCGTTTGGTAGATCTGCGCCGACGTCGCCGTCATATGTGATTCGCTCTGTCGAGATAGAGATCGTCCCTCCCGCATCACCCATTGCATCCGACGCGTTGGTGACCAAGTTCATCACCACCTGGCGGATCTGTCCAAGATCCGCCAGCAGCGGCGGCAGCTCCGGTGCGAGATCAATCTGTAGGCGCGCCTCTTTGCGGATTGATGCTTCGAGGAGCATCCGGTCATTCTGAATGACCTCGTTCAGCATAATCCGATCCGCGAGGATGTGGTCGCGACCCGCGTAGATCAGCATTTGTCGGGCCAGATCAGCGCCTTGTCGGGCCGCACTCGTGATCTGGTTCAGGCTGGCGCGTCCCGGCACATCCGGGGGCAGGCCCGAGAGGACGAGGTCGGCATTCCCGAGGATGATTGCCAGCAGGTTATTGAAGTCGTGAGCGATACCACCTGCCAATCGGCCCAGACTCTCTAATCGCTGGGTTTCCTGAAGCTTTTGCTCGATGCGGTGCTGCTCCACCTCCGCCGCTCGCTGTGCTGTCACATCACGCATACTGCTCACCAGGAGCGGCTGCCCGTCACGCATGTGCCATTGCTGTGAGACGAGAATATGGCGCAGCGCCCCCTCTGTATTGACGAGTACGCGCAGTTCATTCTGCACCTGCGAATCAGCAATGACACCTGTTGGCGTCTCTTGCTGCCCACCCGCAAGTAATGCGGCCAGACTAGGCGGCACCGGCCCACCCCGATGATAACCGGTTAGCCGTTCCAAAGCCTGGTTGGCGAACCGCACACGTCCCTGCGCGTCGCTCACCGTAACTCCCTCGTTAAGATGTTCGAGTACCGCGTCGAGGAAGGCCCGCTCGCTGGTCAGCCGTTCCTCCTGTGCCCGAAGCGCCGCCTCCATCTGCTTGCGCTCGGTGATGTCGGTTGCAATCATCCCCAGCAAGTTTGTTTTCCCCTGCGTATCAGTAATGGGGAATAGCACCGACAGGTGGGTGTGCAACGTCCCACCAATAGGGATTTGCTCCTCTACCGCGAGTGGCTGGCCGGTTGCGAATACCTGCTGATCATTGGCCTCTAGCTTGGTCGCAACTTCAGGCGGAAAGAGGTCGTGAGCTGTTGTTCCGATGATCTGCGCGGGATCGCGGGCGAGGGAAGATTTCAACTGACGATTCGCCATCAGGTGGTGACCATCCCGATCCTTCACCAAGATCACCATCGGTGCGTGGTCGAACAACCCCTGGAGCAGAGCCTGGTGCTGTCGTAGCTCTTCCTTGGCACGCACCCGATCAGTCACATCGCGGGTGATAGCAAGCACCGTTGCGACTGTCCCATCGGGGCCGATTTCCGGCACAAGTTCGGCATCGTGATGCTGGATTCCTGCGGCAGAGGAGAAGTCAAACATGACGTGAGTGGACTGACCTGTGGAAAACACCTCTTCCAATGCAGCGTCCCACTGGCGAATGAGGTCAGCCGGCATCCCAAGGTCGTGGTTAGTCTTGCCGAGAAAACTAGTGGCCAACAGGCCAGTGGTTCGCGTGACGGAGGAACTCACATAGCAATGGCGGTGGTGATGGTCGAAACGGGCAATTACTCCGGGGAAGTGTTCGAGCAGAACTTCGAGATCAACGAGTCGAGTTTCCAGCGATGCAATGCGTGCGCGGAGCGCAGCGGGCGACTCATCAGGACTTGCTGGGTCGGATGTAGGATTGTGAGACAACGGCAACCTCTTTCCCGATAGAGTGGTGTCCGTCAGGCCAATGGGGGTAGGAAGGAGATCGTGCGATGGAGGGTAGTGCGGAGATGCGCGGGCTGGGATGGGCTGCGATGACCTCCCAGCGCATGAACACTGACGAGGTGAATTTTAATGGTAGCACCACGGGTCGTCGTTATCGAGCATGCGTGTCACCACACGATGTAGAAAAGCGACTACTGAAGGTGAAATAGCCGATAGCCGATAGCCGATAGCCGATAGTCGGGCATCATCGGCTATCGGCTATCGGCTATCGGCTATTTTTACATCAGCGGAATGGTGGTGTAGCCTGCGGGAACAAAGAGGCTGCCTTCGGTCACGCCCTCGGGGGCGATCTGGGAGAGACGGCGGGCCAACTCGACGGCGGGGAGCGTACCGATAAGGTAGTCGGTAAAGGCGCGGGCTACCTGAGTCACCTGTGCGCCGCTCTCGTGGACAAATTCCAGCCGGTAATGAGCGATCCCCGCAGCACGCCATGCGTCCATATGCCGACTAGCCTCCTGGGCCTCGGCCCCAAAGACGGTATTGCGGCAGCCGACATCGGCCATTACCGGGTGGGTGCGCCCGCGCTCATCACGCAGAGCCACACGGCGCGTCTCGCAGGGATGACCGCAATCCTCGGAACTGGTGCCGCTGGAGAGGAAGCGGCAGAAGACGCAGTACTCGGTGTGGAAGACCGGCAGGTGCTGGTAAGCCACCGCCTCGATACTGCCAGGGCCGATGCCATGGGCGAGATCGGCCACCTGGGCCGCGTTGAGATCATACGTGGGTGTGAACCGATCCAGCCCCAGGCTGATAAAAATCTCGGCGCTGAGCAGGTTGGCCACATTCAGGCTAAAGTCACCGATCAGGGCCGGGTGTTCCTGGGCCTGTAGCGACTGGAGCAGCCCGCTGGATCGCACCAGGATCGGACAATTGAGCTTGAGCAGGAAGGGTAGTACCCGCTGCTCGTTGGGCTTGAGGATACGCGGGCTGGCGACGCGAGCCTCAACCCCGGCCTCATGCACGCGCTCCACCGCCGGCCGCAGCCCGTACAGATCCAGGTAATCCAGCGTGATGCTGGCCGGGTGCAGCTCTAGGGCGGCGTCGAGTTGCTCAGGGGTACGGACGAGGATGTGTAATTGGAAGAGTTCAGGTGGAACCTGAACTCTTCCAATTGTGGGAAGTGCCGCCTCCTGCCCCCTGCCCCCTGCCTCCTGCTTCCCGCCTCCTGCCTCCTGCTGCCTCACCAACTCATCCACCGCGTCGCGGCGCAGATTGTTCAGCAGCGAGCTGGGCGCAAAGGGCGATCCTTTTATGTCAAGCTGAAGATCAACCAGTTCATAGGGCGTGGTACCCAGGCGACCAAGCTGCTCGCGCAGGTAGTTCTCGTCCACGGCGCGGCGCTGGGCGACACCCAGTGGCTCGTCAGATCGCACCGTCGCCCGCACCTCGGGGTGCGCCGCCAGAGACAGGGTAATCTCCAGGGGTGCGCCCTCGTGCGCGATCACCTGTGCCGTTAGCGGCTGACGCCGCAGAGGCGCAGCAGGCTCCAGGTAGGGCCGGGCCGCTCGGTCAACCTCCGAGTCATGCGTGCGCCAGAGCAGATCGCCCACGCGGATGCGCTCAAAGGCCATGGAATCATAGGCGAACTCTAATTCTAGCAGATCACCGACCGGGGTGACGTGGTAGAGTCGCCCGCCCTCCTCCGGCTCCTGGGGGCTACGCCAGTCGGCGGCGTCGAAAACCACGCCATCGCCCGGTTTAAGCGGGGCCGCAGCCGCAATACGCGGGTCGGGCGCAATCTGCACGCAGTTCGCCAGTACGCGATAGACTCGTCCGACCAGCACACCACGGTGGCGCGGTGATCGCCCCGATACCACCCGCTGATGATCCGTACCGCCCACAAAGAAGTCGCCCATGCCGCGTGAATAAACCTGCTCCAGACGAATCTCCTCAGCGCGGGTGATGCTGAGGGGCAGACCCGCCCACGCCTCATCAATCGCCTTACGGTAGGCGCTGGTCGTCAGGGCCACATAGGTCTCGTTCTTATAACGGCCCTCGATCTTAATCGCTGAGATGCCGATCTGCACGATCTCAGGAATATGCCGCAGAGCATAGAGATCGCCAGGAGAGAGCAAGTAGCGCGCATCACCAAGGGGCATCAGGCGCTCATCAACAATCAGCTCGTAGGGCAAGCGACACGCCTGGGCGCACTGGCCACGATTGGCGCTACGGCCCCCCCACGCCTCCGACGAGAAACACTGGCCGGAGTAGGAGACACAGAGGGCACCGTGGCCGAAGATTTCCAGCTCCAGATCGGTGGCGGCGCGAATAGCGCGCACATCGGCCAGGGAAAGTTCACGGGCCAGCACTACCCGGCGCACACCAAACTGGCGGGCCAACTCCACACCCTCGGCGCTGGTGATACTCATCTGGGTACTACCGTGAATGGCCAGATCCGGGGCGATCTGGTGGGCCAGACGAGCCACCCCCACATCCTGCACGATGATCGAGTCGGCACCAGCGGCGGCAATCGCCTCCAGACTACGGGCAGCCTCGCGCAGTTCGTGGTCGAACACCAGCGTATTAAAGGTAACGCAGCCCTTCACACCACGTCGGTGAAGAGTGCGCAGCGCCTCGGGCAACTCCTCCATTGTGAAGCCGACCTTGGCGCGGGCGCTAAAATGTTTCAGACCAAAGTAGACAGCGTCGGCCCCAGCCTCAATAGCAGCGTGAAGCTGCGGCCAGTGGCCAGCCGGACTCATCACCTCGGGTTTTACAGGACGATTGGGATTACTCATGGTCTGCATTGTACAAGATCTCGCGGGAGGGATGACGAGTCGGATTACAACACGCCAGTGTTACAATACGTCCACCTACTGTCCAGCCTATTACAAACAAGGAAACCCCCATGAAGATTGGACTACAGATCCCGAGCTTTAACTGGCCGGATGGCACAGCCGAGATCGGCCCACGGCTCGCCGAGATCGGGCGTACCGCTGACGAGGTTGGTTTCGATAGCCTATGGGTGATGGATCACTTCTTCCAGATTCAGCATATCGGCAAGCCCGAGGAGCCGATGCTAGAGGGCTACAGCGCCCTCAGCTTCCTGGCCGGTGTGACCACGCGGGTCACTCTGGGTACCCTCGTTACTGGCGTGATCTATCGCAACCCCGGCATCCTCGCCAAGACGGTGACAACCCTAGATGTGTTGTCAGGCGGGCGGGCGTGGCTGGGGATCGGCGCGGCATGGAACGAGGAGGAGTCGAAGGGTCTGGGGATTCCTTTCCCGCCGCTGAAGGTGCGCTTCGAGCAGCTTGAAGAGGCTCTTCAGATCGTCCTCCAGATGTGGCGCGGCGACGAGAGTCCTTACACCGGCACGCACTACCAGATGGAGCGTCCGATCAACAGCCCGCAGCCTGTGCGGACACCTCGCCCGCCGATTATGATTGGCGGCATTGGCGAGCAGAAAACCCTGCGCATGGTCGCGCAGTACGCCGATGCCTGCAACCTCTTCTCTCGTCTGGGCGATGATGTGTTGCGCCACAAGATTGGTGTCCTCAAGGGCCACTGCGAGAATTTGGGTCGGCCCTTTGAGGAGATTGAGATCACCACCCTCAGCACCGCCTTTATTCCCGGCACACAGACCCCGGCTGAGATCATCGCCCACTGCAAGGGACTGGCCGCACTCGGCGTCCACCACGCGATCTTCAATATGCCGAACATCTCCGACCGAGAGGCACTCACGACCTTCGGGCGCGAGATCATCCCCGCCGTGGCCGAGTTGTAGGATAGGACAATCACCCCTCATCTGGCGCAATCAGCAGCAGGAAGGCGAAGTTCACGAGTTCAAACCAGGCCAGGGAGGCGCAGAGGAACAGGCCGAGGGGGCCGTCGCGCCAGCCGCCGAGGGCCACATAGCGGTGCCAGAGCGCACGAGCGGGGGCACCGACAAAATTGCGGGCGCGGGCGCGGCGACCAAGGGATGCCATCGTGCGCGCCTCCGCCAGAGCATAGTCCGTCTGCTTACGCCAGAACTCGCTGAACGTCTCAATATTGTGGTGGGTGAGGTGACCGTGCAGGGTGCCAGCCGCGCCCTGGAGCTGAGCGAACTCGTGGACAAGACGACCCTCGTCGTAGTGGGCGGCGGTGCGGCGCAGCAGGCGCAACTGGGGGTCGGGGTACCATCCGCCGCCGCGCAGTGTTTGGCCAAAGAAGATATTGTGGCGCGGGATCCAGTAGCCATCGGCGGCGGATGGGCGGGCAATCACCTGGCGAATCTCGGCGGCTAGGGCAGGCTCCACCCGCTCATCGGCATCAATGAAGAGAACCCACGGCGCACGGCACACATCCAGGGCGTGGTTGCGCTGGGCAGGAAATCCGCGCCAGGGCGCGGAGATCACGCGGGCACCGAGGGCCAAGCCCACAGCGGCGGTATCGTCGCGGGTGCGATCATCAAGCAACACCACAACCTCATCGGCGAGCCCGACGAGGCTATTGATGCACCCAGCGATATGACGAGCCTCATCGCGGGCGATAATGGCGGCGGAGAGCTGCATAGCGCGGAGCATTGTAGCACAGGGGGCAGCGTCCCTGTGCTACAATGCCGACTATCAGGTTATAGCCGTTAGACAAGGTTTCAGGTGCGAGGTTTCAGGTTTCAGGTCGAGCGCATCAGAATGCGAAATTCTGGCCTGAACTGTAAATTATCTACGAACCTTGTCTTAGGCATGTTTCAAACCAGCGTGACAGTTTGGGTACATGCGCCGCATCCTGTTGCGGCACATCTGCAATCTAAAATCTGCAATCTAAAATCTGCATTCGGGAGTCCTATGTCTGCGTACCTCGTGACGATTGGATTAGAGATCCACGCACATATCAAAACAGCCTCAAAGATGTTTGACGGCTGCCCAGCCGACTATGCGGGTGCCGCGCCGAACAGTTATGTCTCTGCGGTGAGCCTGGGGCTGCCGGGGACACTGCCGGTGCTGAACGCACGCGCCGTCGAGTTGGCCGCGTGTGCGGGTATGGCGATCAACTGCCATGTCAACCCGCGCTCGGTCTTCAGCCGCAAATCGTATCCCTACCCCGACCTACCGAAGGGCTTCCAGATCACCCAGTACGATGAACCGCTGTGCAGCGATGGCTGGCTGGACGTACAGACGGCTGCTGGGGAGACTCGGCGAGTTGGTATCGAGCGGCTGCATATTGAGGAAGATACCGGGCGACTGCTGCACGCCGGGGACGACGATTCCTCACTGATTGACTACAACCGCAGCGGCACCCCGCTCATGGAGATCGTCAGCCGACCCGACATCGCCACCCCGGAGGAGGCGCGACTCTTCTTCGAGAAGATCCGCCAGGTGCTGGTCTGGATCGGGGCCAGCAGCGGTAATCTCGACGAGGGTGCCCTGCGTTGCGACGCCAACGTAAGCGTGCGACCGGAGGGCCAGGCGGAGTACGGGGCCAAGGTTGAGATCAAGAATATTAACTCGTTCCGCTTTGTAGAGCGCGCCCTGACCTACGAGATCCAGCGCCAGAGCGAGATCCTCCAGGCAGGAGGGGTTGTGGTGCAGGAGACACGCGGCTGGCGCGAGGATCTGGGGCGCACCGAGGGTCAACGAACCAAAGAGTTTGCCCACGATTACCGCTACTTCCCCGAGCCCGACATCCCGCCCCTGGAGCTGAGTGCGGCCTGGATCACCGAGCGACAGGCCGAACTGCCTGAACTGCCCGATACTCGGCGGGCGCGTCTGGTCGCCGAACACGGCCTGAACCCCCAAGACGCTGATATGCTCACGTTGGAACGACCGGTAGCCGACTACTTCGAGTCAGCGGTGGCAGCGACGGTGGCAGCGGGAGGTAGCGCCAAAGAGGTAGCCAACTGGGTGCTGAACGAAGGATTCCGGCTGCTGAAAGAGCGGAGCGAACCGGCTGCGGCCCTGGCCACACACATGCCGGTGGCGCATATCGCCGCCCTGATCGGGCTGGTGGTGACGGGCAGCATCACCCGTGGGGTCGCCAAGCAACTCTTCGAGGAGAGCTTTGATAGCGGGGCCGATCCGGCGCACATGGTGACGGAGCGTGGTCTGACCCAGATCAGCGACAGCGACGCCCTGCTGGTGGCAGTGCGTGCGACCCTCGCCGATGAGAAGGCGGCCAAGGCAATCTCCGAGTATCGCGGTGGCAAGGCCACCGCCGTGCAATTCCTGGTAGGCATGGTCATGCGGGCGACCAAAGGCCAGGCGAACGCGCAGGTCGTGCGCAGCCTGCTTGAAGCCGAACTGGCGAAGTAACTTTGGAAATAGTG
This sequence comes from uncultured Oscillochloris sp., assembly GCA_903920315.1. Classification (GTDB taxonomy): domain Bacteria; phylum Chloroflexota; class Chloroflexia; order Chloroflexales; family Chloroflexaceae; genus Oscillochloris. Next base: position 13,135 of record CAIXLU010000024.1, on the reverse strand, counting down.
CAGCGAGGGGATACCCTCGCTGCACTATTTCCCTGTTCAAACAATGACACAAACAGACGACAGCCCGCTCGGCCCGCTTGAACTGATGGAGTCGGCGCGGGTGAAATACTCGCTGGCGCTAGCGCGGCTGCGGCGAGGCCCGCCCGAACTGGCCCTGCTCAGCCTCCACGGCAGCCTAGAGGACGCACTGCGCAGCCACGCCCTGCGCCATGATCTCCCCGCCGCCATAGAGCCATTCCCACAACTCCTCAACGCCCTCGCGTTCGATACCTACACCCCCCTGAATACAGCCGATGCCGAGGCGATCCGCCGCATGCACCGGCTGCGTGCGCGAGTGGCTCGCGGCGAACATCTGGCCATCACCACCACCACCACCGATGCCTACCATCGGCTGGTCGCTCGGCTGCTGCCGCGCTACGGCGTCATGGTCGTGGGGCCAGAAGACGAGAGCGAGACGGGTACCCTCCCACGGCCAGATACAGATCCCGCCCTATCCCGGCGGCGGATTGACGATATTGAACCGATCCCGCCTCGGCATAACCCAGAGCGCGGGAAAACCACTACCCGGCTGACCCCACCGCCGCGTGAGCGCAGCACCTACCCCGGCGACGAATTTGCCCGCTACGCGATGCGGCCAAGCAGAAGTGCGGATAATCGCGTCCCGCACGGCGAGGACGCAGGGCAACTAGACACCCTCGCGGATCGCTGGCGTCGTTCACAGGCGTGGATGCTACCGCTGCTGATCATCGTCAGTATCCTCCTCATCGGTGCGGCGATCTCCATCAGCCTCCAGCAACTCCGCGCCGTGCAGTCAATCCCAACCCCTGTGCTGGTCACCGCCATCGTGATGCAGAACACCCCTGTGGCTCCCTCGTCTAGCCCCAGCGCCGTACAGGTGGTGAGCAGCACCCCGCCACCGCAAACCGTAGTCGTCACAGAGCCAGTTGCAACCCTCAGTATCCAGCCCGAACCAGGAACGATCTCCGTCGGACAAGTGGCCCAAGTCAGAGCGGATGTTGGTGCCCTCAACGTACGGGATCGTCCAGGCACCAACCAGACCATCCCCATAATATTTGTACTCCAGCCAGGAACGCGTGTTGACGTGGTAGAAGGCCCCGTACAAGCAGATGGGCTCACGTGGTGGAAAGTGCGGGCAGTGAACCAAGATGGCTGGTGCGCCGGGGAATTTCTTGAGGTCACGTAGCGCTGCACAGGGCCGACGTGTATAATGGGTCACATAGGACGCCGGAGTGGCGAAATGGCAGACGCTGCGGTCTTAAAAACCGCTGGGGGCAACCCCGTACGGGTTCGAATCCCGTCTTCGGCACCAGCATTGGGATGCGAAAAAACGCCACTGGGCCAGTCGTTTTGACTGGCCCAGTGGCGTTTCATGTAGCCAAAGGCATTGTTGCGCTGGGGTGCTTCTCCACGCTGGCACTACAAAGTCTTGGAGATCCAGGCTGCCTGCGAACCGGGCGAACATTCTTGGCAAACCACAGTATGACGACGATGATGACGATGAGGTCTGGGAGGATGGTGAGATATGAGTAGTATCACGCTTGAGACGTTGCTGGAGTCCCTCGACCGCGATCAGCTCCGGGGCCTGCTGCTGCGCCTGGCCGCACGCCAGCCCGACCTCGCCGACGTGATTGCGGGCGAGGTCGGGGCAACGCAGGCCCGCGCCACGCCCCGCGCCGCCCCGACGCGCCCTCCCGTGGATGTTGGGCCAATCCAGCGCTGGGTGCGCGTGTACCGCTTCCCACGGAGACCGTGCGGCTGGATAGCACCAGCGTCAGCGTCTACCATGACGACGTCGCCGATAACAGCCTACTCCCGCATGGCGGGAGCAAGAACCATCGCCCCGACCCGCAGCGCTGGAATGAAGTGGTACGTTCCTCCCAGGCCACCCAGCAGGCTCTCGCGTCCCGGGCGGCGAGCTGGCGGCAGCAGGCCCAGGAGACGCTCACATCCGTAGAGAGCGGTCTGCGCGAGCGGTTACGTACAGTCGGCGTGCCCGACGAAGCCCTCGATGAAGAGATCGCCGGGATGAGCCCGATCTACACATCCATCCGCGAGCGCCTCTCCGCAGCCGAGCTGAGCTTCACAGATGCGCGCGGCGCGCTCACTGCCCTCTCCGTCGCCGACGCCGAATTGCGCCGACGGGTCGCTGATCTGCGCGAGAAGTATCGGCCAGTCGTCGTTGTTGAGCGCCGCGAGCTGCGGCTGCGCTGGGCCGACCTGGTGAGTAGCACGAGTCGTCTTTAGCCCGCAGGCTGACACCATCCGCCAGCGCATGGATCAGGCGCACATCCACCGGCTGAAGCGGGTGATTCAGGTGATCAAAAACGCGCCGGAGGATGGTCTTTTTTCTCGTGAGACACCCGATGGTACCGTGTTGTGGCAGATGACCGGTATGGATACCCATGTGGTCTACGCCGTGAAGTATTGGACGGTGGGGCGCGTGTTGGTGATCGTCACGATTGAGATCCGTGATTGGGAGCCGCGTGATCAGTGATGCCGCATGGCCCGCTGACGGGAATGACCACGGCCCCTCGGATATGCTTCAAGGGGCCGTGGTCGTTCCCGTCAGCGGGTGATTACCGTGGTTGACCGCCGCAGAACGGCATACACCGTCGTACTCACCGTGCGGCGGCAACGCAACAATTTTCCAAAATCGTGTAAACACCTGATCAGCCGGTGTTTTTTACGCAAGAAACTGCCCGAACGTGTGACTGGAATGCGGAATTAGATGCGATGGCCCTGATTAGAGCGTACCCACTCCGTATATCCAAATTGGCATACGAAAGCCTAATTCCTCTAGAGGAATTAGGCTTTCTAAAGCATTAAACTGGCTCCCCGACGTGGATTCGAACCACGAACCCTCTGATTAACAGTCAGATGCTCTACCATTGAGCTATCGGGGATCATATTCGCAATGCCGGAGATTATAGCATGGCTTACGGTAGCATGCAAATAGTACGGATAGCACGCCCTCCGTGGTACAATCCACGGCGATGAAACACCTTCTGATTGTAAGCCACGATGTGGTGGGTAGCCATATGGCCGGGCCGGGCATTCGCTACTGGGAATTGGCCCGCGTTCTGGCTCCCTACGCCGCTGTGACGCTGCTGGCCCCGCGTCCCATTGACCTAGCTGCGCCGGGGTTTGCCACCGCTAGTTATACGTGGGGCGATGCTGCGTCTCTGGCGACACACCTGGCCCGCGCCGACATGACTCTGGTGAATGGCTTTGTCTTTGAGGCTCACCCCGAACTGGGCGAGTCGGATCTGCCGCTGATTGTTGATCTCTACGATCCAACTCTGCTGGAGAACCTGGAACTTCTGCGCGCTGCCGAGCCCGCCGCCCGCACGGATCGCTATCGCCGCGATGTCAATCTGCTCAATCGCCAGATCGCCGCCGGTGATTTTTTTCTCTGCGCCACTGAGCGTCAGCGCGACCTGTACATTGGTGCGCTGATGGCGGCGGGCCGGGTTACTCCCGATCACGTTGATGCCGATCCGCTGCTGCGCGATCTGATTGATGTGGTGCCCTTCGGGCTGCCTGCGGAGCCGCCCGCCCGCAGCGGCCCCGCACTGCGCGGCACGATCAGTGGTATCGGCCCCGATGATCCGATCATTCTCTGGAGCGGTGGCTTGTGGGACTGGATGGATCCCCAGAGTCTGATCCGGGCGATGCCGACGGTTGTGGCGGCTGTGCCCAACGCACGGCTGGTCTTCCTGGCTGGCACGCACCCCGGCGCGGCGGCGGCTATGCGTACCCCCGAGGAGTCCCGGGCGCTCGCCGATGGGTTTGGACTGCTCGGCAGTTCTATTTTCTTCTACGACTCGTGGGTGCCCTACGCCCGCCGAGCCGACTTTCTGCTCGATGCCTCCGTTGTGGTATCATTGCACCGCCAGCATCTGGAGACAGCCTACGCCGCCCTGCGTTCGCGGGTTCTTGACCACTTGTGGGTGGGCAGGGCGAGCCTGGTGAGCGCCGGTGATGCCGCCTCTGAGTTGGTTGCGCGCTATGATCTTGGCCGGGTTGTGCCGACGCAGGATGTTGCCGCAATTGCGCAGATGCTCTGTGAACTGCTATCCGATAGCGCGACCCTGGCTGCCTGCGCTCGCCGCGCTCAGGCTCTGGCGGTGGAGTTTACCTGGGAGCGGGCGAGCGTCCCCATCCGCCGATTCTGCGCCGCGCCGCGCCGCACGCGCCTAACAGCACGGTCTTTGCCGCAGCACGAGGAGCCTATGTCCGCTGGAATATCGCACAACCAGGCGCTACAGGATCTCCAGCGCCGCCTGGAATTGAGCTGGAAGATCGGGGCTGATCTGCCCTCGGGTGGCCCAATTGGGTTGCTGCGCCGTCTGCTGCTTCGCCTGATTGCCCCGCATTTTGCCGAGCAGCGCGAGTTTAATGCCGCTCTGGTGCAACGCTTCTATCTGGAGCGCGATCAGGAGCAGGAACAGACAACTCGCATGCTCGCGCTCTCGGCGCAGGCGCTGGCTCTCGCTGCGCAGGTTGGCGATATTCACCAGCAAATGGGCGATATTCACCAGCAAATTGGTGACGTTCATCGGATGATCGGTGATACTCATCAGATGATCAGTCATACTCATCAGATGATCAATGATACCCATCAGCGGATTGATACCGTTGTGCAGTTTGACGCTGAGGTGAATGATCGCGTGGCCCGATTGACCTACACCACGGGCCTGCTCAATGATGCGGCGGCATCTGCCGACGAGTTGCTCGCCGGTCTTGCCAGTGAGGTTGGTCAGTTGAAGGCCGTGACTGAGGGGGAGTCCCGCGATGCGTAGTGTGGCGGTACTTGTCCTCTCCTGGAACGGGGCCGCGTTCCTCCGCGCCTGTCTGCTAGCCCTGCGCACCCAGGAGTATGCCGGTCGTTACGCGATCCTTGTGGTGGATAATGGCTCGACCGACGGCTCGGCTGATCTGGTGACGACCGAGTTTCCTGAGGTTGTGTGTCTACGCAACGGGCGAAACGTGGGTTTTGCGAGCGGTAATAATGGTGGCCTGCGCGCCCTTTGGGCGGGTGACGCCCCCGCTCCCGCCGATTTTACCCCCGATCTGGTTGTGCTGCTTAACCAGGATACGGTTGTTGCCCCCGGCTGGCTCGGTGCTATCGCCGATGCCTTCGAGCGTCATCCCGAGGCGGGTGTGGTCGGCTGCAAAATCTACCACCCCGATGGCGTTACGCTCCAGCATACCGGCGGGCTGATCCGCTGGCCGACTGCGCAGGGTCGCCATCGGGGTGTGGGTGAGGCGGACACCGGGCAGTATGACGATGAGGAATCCGTGGAATGGGTAACAGGTGCGGCTCTGGCGATCAGCGGCAGGCTGCCGGTGGATCTGCGCATGCTCGATGCGGGTTTCTCCCCCGCGTACTTCGAGGATGTTGATATATGCTACCGCGTGCGGGCCGCTGGGTATCAGGTGATCTACGCCCCAGCGGCCCGGCTTATCCACCACGAAAATAGCTCCCTCGGTGCCCAGAGCGCCGCCCATCAGCGCGTCTACCACCGTAATCGGGTGCGCTTCCTGCTGCGTCACGGCCCGCTTGACGCGGAAGCGCTCACCGCCTTCGCGGTCGCTGAGACGGAAGAAATCTCCCGCTGGAGTTTGGCCGATAGTCTGGCGCGTAAAGCGGCCTACCACGCGGCTCTCGCCGATCTCTCTGCTATTCTGGCGAACCGAGGCGATCTGCCTGCCGAGACTCTGACTCACGCTCGCACCCTGCTACTCGACCTGTACCGCGCTGTGGTTGCGGAAGAGCGCACCCGCCGTGCTGAATCTCTCGTGCCCGCGCCGCCCGCACCCGTTCTTGCTCCCGAGGTTCCTATGACTCAGCCTGACCCGCCGCCGCAGACTCAACCTGACCCGCTACCGCAGACTCAATCTGATCCACCGCAGCCCCCGTCGCCGGAACCCGTGGATGATCCGGTTGATGTGGCCGCGATTATGCGCCAGATCCGCCGCCAGATCAGTGAGCGCCGCGACCATCAGGATAACCACGATCTGGACAATGCTCTGCATAGTGTCAACACCGGCTATGCGATCTATGAGCCGCTACGTCTGCCGCCCAGCTCCTCACTGCCGGGCCGAGCCTGGGATGTGCTGCGTGTGCGCCTGCACCACGAGGTGCGCGGCTACCTCGATACGATGATCTATCGTCAGCAAGAGTTTAATGCTGCGGTTGTGCGTTCACTCAACAGTCTGGCGCGCCGCGCCGCTGCGAGCGATGTGAGTTCTGAGGTAGAGGCGCTGCGCGATGAACTCATCCAACTACGTGAGCAGGTTCGCCTGCTCCGTGAACATGTCGAGGGCACCTCAGGCGTGGCGAAGTAGCATATGACACCCACGGTTAGCACACGGATATGGGATGGCCCCACGATTACCTTTGTTGTCCCGTGGTACGGTCTTCAGGTTCCCGGCGGCGCTGAGTTTCAGTCTCGCCGTAACGCCGAGGAACTGGCCGTGCGCGGCGTCCCGGTTGAGGTTTTCGCCACGGTGGCCGGTGGCCTGGGCACCGATTGGGAAACACCGACCTTCCCCGTGGGCCACGAGGTGGTGAATGGTGTGCCGGTGCGACGTTTCCCGGTGCGCCCGCGCAACGCGGCTGCTTTTGACTCGCTCAATCTGCGGTTGCTGGGCAATGAGCGGATCAGCCTGCTTGATGAGGCGATCTTTGTGCGCGAGATCATCGGCAGCGATGATTTGGAAGCGGCAATTGCGGCTGAACAGCGCGAGCGGATCTTTATCTTCACGCCCTATATGTTCGGCACAAGCTACTGGGGTGCGCGCCGGACGGGCGGGCGGGCCTACCACATCCCCTGCCTGCACGACGAGAGCTATGCCTACATGGCGCACTACCGTCAGCAGATCGAGGCGGCCCGTGGCCTGATCTTCTACTCGGCGGCGGAGCAGCGACTCGCCCGGCGGATCTGCCGGATTGACCGCATCCCCCAAATTGTCCTCGGCGGCGGGATCGAGGTTGATGGCGTCGGCGACCCGGCCCGCTTCCGCGCTCAGTTTGGTGTTGATGGCCCCTTTCTCCTCTACGCCGGTCGGCGTGACCCGACCAAGAATACACCGCTGCTGATTGATTACTTCCGGCGTTACCGCGCCGAGGGCGGTACGCTGCGCTTGGTCTGTATTGGCGGGCCGGGCGCGCCGCTTCCTGTAGACCTGCGGGAGAGCGGCGCGGCGATTGACCTGGGATTCCTCGATCCGCAGGCCAAGCTCGATGCCTATACGGCGGCTGACCTCCTCTGCCAGCCCTCGCTCCACGAGAGTTTCTCGGTGGTGCTGATGGAGGCGTGGGTCTGTGGCACGCCCGCCCTCGTGCATCGCGATTGCCCCGTTACCCGCGAGTTCTGCGAGACGACCGGCGGCGGCCTGCATTTCCGCAGCTACGCTGAGTTTGCCGGTAGTCTGGACTGGATTGCGGCGAACCCCGAGATTGCTCGCAGGATGGGCCGTGCCGGTGGGGCCTTTGTGCGGCGTACCTTTAGCTGGGACGCCGTGCTGGCACGGCTGCTCGATTTCCTGCGCACAACACGGGTGATGCCATGAGCCTGACGATCCATATGATGACCGCCGCCCTGGCTCCGGGTGATGCGATTGGTAATTATATTCTGGCCCTTGACCGGCTGTTGCGTGCGTGGGGCTGTGAGGTGTATCTCTACGCTGATCATCCCAACCCGCGCTACCCGCTGGAACATCGCCACAGCAGCGCCTACCGTCCCGACAGAGGCGGAATCCTCTGGCTGCACTACTCGATCTATAGTGATAGCGTGCGCTGGGTGGGTGAGAGCCAGGACTACACCATCCTCGATTTTCACGGAATCTGTCCGCCGCAGTTTTTTCACGGCTACAATGCGGAGATGGAACACCTCTGCGCACGCGGCATTGAGCTGCTGCCAGCCCTGGCTGAGCATACCGACCTCGCGATTGGCCATACGGACTATATTGTCGCTGTGCTGCGCGGCACGGGCTATCGCTTCATCCGCAAACTGCCTCTGGTAGTGGACACGGACCGCTTTACCGGCGCGGGCGACCCGGTTTGGGAGCCGCTGCTCTCCCAGATCGAGTACCTCTGCTTTGTCGGGCGTGTGGTGCCGCAGAAGAACTTGGCCCTAGCGATCCAGGTTTTCGCCGCCCTGCGCCGCCACCGACCGGGGACGAAACTCTTCCTGGTGGGAGGCCGGCACCTGGCAGGTTACGACACCGAACTTGAGGATCTGGCTTCCCGCCTCGGTGTCGCGGAGGATGTGATCTTTACCGGCCCGATCATCGAGCCAGACGCGCTCACCAGCTTCCTGCGCCATGCCCGCTTTTACCTCTGTCTCTCGGAGTGGGAGTCGTTCTGCGTACCAATTATCGAGTCTCTCCATTTTGGCGTGCCTGTACTCGGCCATCAGGTGCTACCTATTCCCGAGACGATGGGGCCGGGCGGGGTGATTCTCAGTGGCGATGCCGAGGATATGGCCGCCCAGATTAACGCGGTCTGGACCGACCAGCCGCGCTACGAGTCACTCCAGCGCGCCGGGCGTCGTCACGCCGAACGCTTTACCGACGTCGCTCTGCGTGCCGAGCTGCTGGTGCTCCTGCGCGAGTTGGCTCAGGGGATGTAGCCGTGCGCCTGGCCTTTGTCGTTCAACGCTATGGCCCCGATGTCCACGGCGGATCCGAGCAACTCTGTCGGGCCTGGGCCGAGCGTCTGGCCCGTCACCACGATGTCACCGTGATCACCACCTGCGCCCGCGATTATCTGACGTGGGCCGATCACTATCCGCCCGGCGACCACGAGATCGCCGGGGTGCGGGTGCGCCGCTTCCCGGTGGACGCTCCACGCGATATGGCTGACTTCGACGCTTTTTCACACACGATCTTCGGCCCGCCTCACAGCGAAGCTGACGAACGAGAGTGGATGCGCCGTCAGGGACCGTATTCTACGCCGCTGCTGGAGACGATCCGCGACACGCACGGCGAATACGACCTGCTGATCTTCATGACCTACCTCTACTGCACGAGCTTCTTTGGCCTGCCTCTGGCGGGCGAACGGGCTGTGCTGGTACCCACTGCTCACGACGAGCCGCCCATCCACCTGCCAATCTTCCGCCAACTCTTCGCCGCAGCCCGTGCCCTGCTCTTCCTTACCCCCGCCGAGCAGGCATTTGTCCAGCGCACCTTCGCCGTGGGCCATATCCCAGCCTACGAGGTACCTATGGGCGTGGAATTGCCTGCGCCAGCCGCCCCCGAGCGCGAGGACGATCCGCCGCTGCTGCTCTACATCGGGCGGGTTCATCCCTCCAAGGCCGTTGATCAGCTCTTCGCCCACGTCACGCGCTACCGCGCCGAGAGCGGACGCCCGCTACGTCTGGCCTTCGCCGGGCGGGTGGATACGCCGCTGCCCGATCACCCCGATGTCACCTGCCTTGGGTTTGTCTCCGAGGCTGAGAAGTACGACCTGATCGCCCGTGCCAACCTGGTGCTGATGCCCTCGTTCTACGAAAGCCTCTCAATCAGCATCCTAGAGGCGTGGGCCGCTGGTCGGCCCACTCTGGTGAACGGCGAGGCCGCTGTGCTGCGCGAGCAGACTCTGCGCAGCGGCGGCGGACTGTTTTATCAGGGCTACCCTGAGTTTGCCGCGTGCCTCGACCGCATGCTTGACGACGCACCGCTACGACGGCGGATGGCCGCCCAGGGTCGGGCCTTCGTCGAACGCACCTATAGCTGGCCCGTGGTTGAGCAGCGGATTGAGACAATCCTGGAGCGGATCGTCCGAACGGATTGCGTGTAATGGGAGTGTGATTAAAAAATTGTAGTGCATACATGCTATTCAAGGAGGTACGTGATGCGAGCACAACTGATTTCAATCCTGCGCTGCCCAGCATGTGGCGGCCCACTGGATCTGCAAGGCTCCAGCGGCGACTGGATTGATACCGGCACACTGATCTGCCCCGCTGAAGGTCAGCACTATCCGATTCGCGCCGGCATGCCCCATCTTTATGTTGATAATGCACACTGGGCACCGAAGGCTCGCGAAGCAGTGGGCTGGGTTGAATTCCATAAAGACAGAAATATCTACGACCAGACCGGGGTTGATATTGACTTTCAGTTGCCCTACTTCCCGCATGAGCCGTGGATCGAGATCGCTCGGCAGTTCGATATTACCCTTGAGCTGATCGCCCCGCGACCGGGCTTGCGGGTGCTTGATGTGGGAGCAGGGCGTGGGTGGGCTGCCAAGCACCTGGCCCTGCGCGGCTGTAACGCGGTGGCGATTGAGGTGAATCCTGATGATCAGGTTGGCCTTGGTCGGGCCAATGCCCTGATGGCGCAGGCGAAGACGTGCTTCGACGCTGTGATCGGCGATAGCGAGAACCTGCCGTTTGCCGATGGTAGCTTTGATGTGGTCTTCGCGGCGGCAGCACTTCACCATACGTCCAATCTGAATATGCTGCTTAAAAATGTATGGCGGGTGCTGCGACCGGGCGGTCGGCTGGTGGCAATGAATGAACCCTGTGTGGCGGATCTGGCTAGTGAGGAAGAGCTACAGAAGAGTATCGCTGCCGAGCGCGCCTACGGGATCAACGAGAATCACCCGCGACTGGACGGCTACCGCGACGCGCTGCGCCAGGCTGGGCTGCGCGAGGATCAGCTCTTTTCGTGGCAATCTTACGGCATGCCTCTCTCGGCACGGGAGCAGTGGTCGGCTCAACTGAACGTTCCTCCACCGTCAGCCTTTACGCCAAAGCCAGGTACTCTGGCCAAAATGATCGGGCGCTGGTGGTCCCGGCCCGTCGCTGAATCCGCCACGTATCAGCAACAGGCATGGATGGACTCGATTCTGCGCACGTGTGGTGGCGGAATTATCTTGGTTGCGTCTCGACCCTGATCTTTAGCTTACTCCCATCTGTACTCATCGCACGGCTGGGTTGTTTTCCCTCGCGAGTGAATGAGGAGTCATCCGTCATGTTTAAGACCGCTCTTCGTCGCTTCATCCTGTTCGGCATCGTTGTCTCCTTCATGCTGTCTGTCGTACCACGTTCAAGCGCCTCGGAGATGGTTCAGCGCAGCGGCTTCCCGGCGCAGCCGGGCGCGGGCCGGATTAAGTTTGGCTCGGTGACGCTGGCAGATCTGAACGCTGATGGGAAGCTTGAGATCCTTGCCGGTAGCGAGACCGGCATCCTCTACGTGCTAAACCAGAACGGATCCGTCCGCTGGTCCTACGATGTGGGCGCGGCAATCAATGCGGCGGCGAGTAGAGTACCAGGTCTGATCAATTCAACGCGGTCAATCAGCATCCGCTCGGCCCCAGTGGCCGCCGATATTACCGGCGATAGTCGGCCCGAGGTGATCGTCTCCGCTGGCGATATTATGGGCGATGCGACGACGGCCACCCACGGCGGCGTAGTGGCCCTCAGTCCCGATGGTGTCCTTCTGTCCGGCTGGCCACAGTTAACAAAGGACTTTGGTGTCGGCCCGGTGGGCTATACCGAGGGGGTGGTCTCATCCCCATCTGTGGGCGACATCACTGGCGACGGTGTGTCCGAGATCATCTACGGCGGGTTCGACCAGTACATTTATGCAAAAGAACCCGATGGCAGCGATCTGCCGGGATGGCCGAAGTTCGCCCTCGACACGATCTGGGCTTCGCCTGCCCTGGCCGATCTGAATGGTGATGGAATCAGTGACGTGATCATCGGAGTTGACTCGCACAACTATAGCGGGAACGAGGGTGTCACGGTTGATGGCGGCTATCTCTACGCCATCACGGGTGACGGGACGATGCTTTGGAGCAAGAACCAGGACGAGATTTTTGAGTCTTCGTCGGCGGTGTCCGACCTCGACGGCGATGGGTTGCCTGAGATCGCTACCGGCAGCGGCACGTACTACGGCGACCTCGGCCATAAGAATGCCCAGGGCGGGCGGGTCGGTCAGTACTTTACCGTGTGGAACAACGATGGCTCGATCCTCTGGCGGGTTGATATGCCCGAGCGCGTGATCGGCTCTCCCGCCATCGGTGATATCACCGGCGATAGTGGGCTTGAGGTGGTAGTGGGTTGCCTCGATGGCAAGATCTATGCGTTCGACGGCAAGACCGGCGCGATCCGCTGGAGTACTCTCGGTCGCGACATCTTCAACAATAAGTACATCCCCATCCCGAAACTCTACTCGCCGGTGCTGGGCGATTTTGATGGCGACGGACGCGACGACGTTTTTGCCGGCCTGGGCTGGGACGTCATCGTGATGCGCGGCACTGACGGTGTACTGCTAACGGCCACGAGCAACATTGATAGGACGAAGCCCTCCTTCTACGGTGCCTACACCATTGACGGCACGCCCGCCTTGGGTGATCTGGATGGCAATGGGAAGCTGGATCTAGTTTCAGCCTCGGGAATGACCACTCAAAATCGCGCCCAGATCAACTCCTGGGAGTTGTCGAACAGCACCACACAATCCAGTTGGCCGATGTTCCGCCGCGATGCGACGCACCACGCCTCCTTCTCCGTACCAAAGATCCATGCGCTCAGTAATGCCACGTTGCTCGTCGGGGCCGGTCAGGCTCGCACCATGAGCCTAGCGGTGAGATCTAGTGATGGGCAGGCGATCACCTGGAGTGTAAAGCAGAAAACCGACCCAAACAACATCGTGCAGGTCACGCAGGCCAGCGGGACGGCTAGTATTCCGCTGCAGTTGACGGTAAATCCGGGAGCGCTGGCTCCGGGTACTTACACCGCAACCCTAACCATCAGCGCGACTGGCATGCCCGATACCACCATCACCATCACCGCCCTCGTGGTGAGCCAGGTGTACCAGGCGAACCTGCCGCTGGTCGCACGTTAGGAACGGTGACGCCCCCTCTCCCCCGGCCCTTCTCCCACCGGGGGAGAGGGAAGATTCCGCACCAGGACGATTCACGTTCCGCCTCTCCCGTTCTGGGAGAGGGGGCTAGGGGGTGAGGGCAGTTCATCCCCACAGGACACCCGACATGAACCATTTGATCACCGGCGGTGCCGGATTTATTGGCTGTAATCTGGCTGACGCTCTGCTTGTACGCGGCGAGCAGGTGACGATCTTCGATAACCTGAGCCGCCCGCTTACG
>CAIXLU010000023.1 GCA_903920315.1 uncultured Oscillochloris sp. | reverse complement strand
TTGCCGAGCGGATTGAGCGCACCATGCTGAGTGGAGTGACCAATACCGAGTTCCCCCACGCCCTTGCGGCGCGTGAAGAGATGCGCTCGTGGCGGTTCCTCCAGCTCAACCCCCGCTCATTACGCCAGCCCAGTTCCATGAACGCACAGCAGACGCTCGCCCCCGACGGGAGCTTTCTGCCATCCACACTCGCCCGCCTCAAGGCGGAAAATAGCTATATCCTGCACGACGTTGCCCGTGATCTTGGCGAGCTTGTCTCTGGGATTACAACCCTTGAGATCGAAGAGGATGCATCCCGAAATCGCTATGTCATGTATGCGACCACCCAAGATGGGCGCAGGTTCTCCTCGCGCCTCCTCTCTGACGGCACGCTGCGCCTGTTGGCGCTGATTACACTCAAGAACGACCCCGAGTATAGTGTTTCCTCTTTCTATCACCTTTGAGGTAGCGCTGCTAGCGCATTCGTTGAGTTACGGCTGATTGAGCCAGAGAGGTAGGGCGCAATTGTGCCCTAGTCGCTGGGTATACTTCAAGAAGGTAACTCAGCAGTACAACCGACATCACATAGGAGCAACCCCATGATCCCCGCGCTCGTTGGTATGACCGTCGCCCGCTCCATCCCTACCGCAACCCTCGCTGGGCTCGCGATGGGGCGATACGTCCTCCACGGCGGCGTGGTGCGCTGGACAGTCGGTACCCCGGCGGCAGGGCAGATCGTAGCACACCTGCTGCCCGCAGCCGGGATGTCATCGCCGCTGCTGGCGGGGGCTGGCATTATCACCAGCGCGACCTCGACCCTTGCCGCAACCACCGCTGCTACTGCCGCAACCACCGCTGCGACCGCCGCAACCATTGGCGCGGTCATCTCAGGCATTGGTGCGGTCGGTGCGGTTGTCGGTGCGAGCTTCGGCATCGCCAACTTCTTTCAGAGCAAGAAGATCCTGAAAGCAGTGCAGCAGACCATGCAGGTAGCCGAACTCAACCTCGCAGTCACACGGGCGAGCTTCGCCGAGCTTGACCAGCGCCTCATACGCCTGGAGATCACGCTGCGCGAGGTCAAGCAGACACTGTCAGTGATTCAGCACCTCCTAGAGAATACGCACCGGGCCGAACTGATGGCCGCACTGGAGCATCTGCGGATGTGCGTCAAACCCTGGTACTATCATCGCTCGACCGACGGTGAACCTACCGAAGCTCGGCGCTTCAATACGGTTGCCGCCTGTGAATATAGACTAGCTCACGACCAAGAGCGAGTCATCCCAGCGCTGAACAAGCTGGTGACGCGCAACGCAGTGCTGTCCGGCTACGAGGGGCAATACGCGCTGATGGAACACCTGCGGATGACGCCGGGGGAACTGGAGGCGAGCATCCAGGCGAAGGCTCCCGCCGCCACCGGCGATGATGACTCGATGCTGGTACTGATGATGGCCGAGGCCGCCGGGTAGAACGAAACGAGGATGGAGGGCTGTGGCAACGTCAGGCCGCTTCAGCGGCCTTCGCAGTTAATAGCCGAGGCGTTTACGCCCACGGCACGGGCAATCTGAGGACTTTGTATCAGCCCTGGGTGAGGGTGGAGCGAGATAGCGAGTACATCATGATCACATGGATTGAGATTGACGGTTTTAAGACCTTTCAGAGTTTTATACTCGATCTTGCTTGCTTGGCCCATTTCAGATGATTGTTGATGAGCCCATATGGGACGGTGTCACCCCGTCCGACATCCTTACTGAGGTACGCATATGACGACCACCCTTCCCCACGGCAACTGCTACCGTGTTGCCCCACAGTTTATCGCGGGCGAGTACCCCGGTGATCGGGACATCGCATTGGTACCGGCCAAAATCAGCCGTCATCTTGATGCGGGTATCACCGCATTCTTCGATCTGACTCAGGCGGGCGAGTTGCGCGACTACACCCAATCGCTTGCTGACCTCGCGGCGCAACGCGGAATCACCGCGTTCCATCGCCGTATGCCCATCCGCGACGTGAGCGTCCCCCATACGTCGGCAGTCATGGTTGGCATCCTCGACGCCCTCGACACCGCTATCGCTGACGGGCACACGATCTACCTCCACTGCTGGGGCGGCATCGGGCGCACCGGGACGGTGGTGGGCTGCTGGCTGGTGCGTCACGGTATGACGGGCAACGAAGCCCTGGCGACCATCGCTCACCACTGGCAGGGCGTGGCGAAGCGGGTCTACCATCCACGTAGTCCCGAGACCGACGAG
>CAIXLU010000022.1 GCA_903920315.1 uncultured Oscillochloris sp. | reverse complement strand
CGGCGGCGGTATGGCAGGTATCAGTCGCGTAGAAGGACGTGCCAGGAAGTTGGTTCGAGGCGATCAGCACCACGGAATCGAGAGTGACGCCCTGGGATGCCAGATAGGCCAGAGCCTTGGTGATGATCGGCAGGCGCAGGATCGGGCGCAGGTCATCGTAGCGAACCAGCACCTCCTCGGCCCACTCGCGCTCGCCCCGGCCTTCCTTGGGGAACTCGGCGCAGGTCAGATCGCGCCCACCGACGTTACAGATGAGGATGGTCATCGGATGGCTCCGCGTAGCACATCGGCGGCCACCTCGGCGATTCGGTCGAAGGGAGAGGCTGCTTTGCCCATTCCAATCATCTCCATCACCCTACCCATATCGGCCATGATACCGGCTGCATTTCCTTTGTACACCGCGTCTAACTCCTCGCGGGAGACACCGGCAAAGCCGTGGGCAATGATGCTTTGGTTGCGTAGCTCTGTCAGGTTATTCATCGCATTGAGCCGATCACGAACTTGACCAAACTTATCTTTGTCCTTTTTTTCCAGGTAGGGTCTGCCATCGGCGCGTGTCCCGCCATCGGTAAGAAATTTGAGCATCGCGCTCATCGTCGGGCGATTTGGCCCCTTGTCATAGATCAGCGGCTTATCGTCAATCTGCTGTCCGTCGAGATGTGTCTTCAGTGCGAGGTTCTCCGCGATCATCTGGAGGTAGCGTGGCAAGTTCGTTGCGCGGGCCGGCTTACCCATATCGGTTGGTATGCCTAACCGCGTCTCAACAATATGGCGCAGAGCAGCCTCCTGGAAGCGGAAGACTCGCCCAAGGAAATCGGCGTAGCGACCATTGCCGAAGGTGATCTGTGCGCTGGCGTAAACTTCGCGCAACAAGGCACCTGTATCGGTGCGCGCATCAAGAACCAGCAAGTCAGACTGAAGCGAGGCCAGGAAGGTACGCAGTTCACCGCTGGCTTGGCGCGTACCTTCGGCCAGGGCCGTGCGGGCGCGGGCGAAATCGAACGCTTCGCGGTAGCAGGCATAGCGCAACAGGGCGATTAGGGCCGCATCGGGGTTTTTCACCTCGCTGACGCTCCGCAGTGCAGTGGCGAAATCTCGTCGCCCCAGAGCTTCAATGGCCGTAGCGCGGCGAAAGGTAGCCTGGATCTGGTCGCCTACGCGCAGATCATAGGGTGTACCGCCCTCGGGCTGGTAGATGAAGCGGCAGCGCTCGCCGTAGGCGCTGAGCGCCTGAATCTGAAGGGCTACGTTACATGCTGGAATGCCGCCCGCCATCAGGACGTAGCAGGAAGCACCGGGCGTGTAGGTGTGTGTCACCAGATCGCTGTAGGCATCGAACGCCTCGTCGTACAGGCTCGGGTTGATCATCTGGCCCGTACTCCGCTCAACTCGTCGCATGTCAATTGCGCCGATCTGCGAATTGAAACGTTCGCGCAGGAGTCGGGCCGCGATCTGGGCATACCAGAGCGTATCTTTATCTCGCAGACTCACCCCGTAGCGGTCAGGGGCCGTGGTCTGAGGAGTTGTCGGCTGATCGGTGTAAAACAACACAATCCGATCAATCTGCCCAACTTCCTGAAGCACATGATCCAGACAGGGCGTGACAATCGGCAGGGCGAAGGTATGATCCTCAAAGGTGTGCCAAAGCTGCTCGCCTTCAGGACGAGGCAGCTTGGGGCGATTCCCGTCGGCCTTCAAATCGCTGTTGCCGATGTTGCAGAGGATGAGTGTCGTCATCGTCCCTTCTCCTCACCAATCTCAACCAAGAGCCATCCCAGAGGCCAGTGTGGTTGTGCGCCACGCACCGCCAGCTTGCGCGTGTCAGGGAAGCGGTCGCCGGGTTTGTAGGTCGGTGACTTATGTTTCTTGAGCTTGAAGCGTTGTACGGTATCCGCAAATCCTTCTTCATCGGCCCGCAGCCGCGAGTCCAGGGTCTTGCTGCGCCAGCCCGCGCCCCAGCCCACTGGCAGCATGAAGGCGCGGGGGCCGAGGGCATCCAACTGCGCAGTGAGACGCTGGTAAAAGCGAAGAATCTCGGCGGCGGCAGGGAAGCCGTCGAAGTAGGCACGCTCACCCTCAATAAGATCGCGGGCGCGATCTCGGCAGGCCCGTGCCAGTTCCTCCGGCGCGAGGTGCTTCTGCCAATCCCCAAAGGTGATGACCTTTTTCGCCTCCGCGCTCTCGAAGGGGTAGCGTTCCACCTGGAGCGTGGCCTGGAGGGTTGCACCTTCAGGGATAGCCTCAACCGCCAACCGGGCGTTGCGCTGCGAGGAGCTGTTGAAAATGGCCACACTCAGCAACTCGGGCGATACGGTCGCCGGTGTGCTGTCGCCCACGTGCAGGGTGCGCAGTACGTCGCGCAGGGTATCGTTTAGCTTCTGGCGATCTGGCCCGACGCGACCGTTGTTGAAAATCTCCCGCTCGATGTCGTTGTCAGCATTCTTTGGCCCGTTGCCGATCTGCTGGATCGCGGAGGGCGGCAGGCTTCCAGCGCGATCCCAGGCTAGGGCGCTGCGCACGGCTCCCTTGAGCGATGAACCAGGGATGTAGGGACGGTCGGCCACATCCTTGATCTGCGCATAGATTTCCGTAGCGGCTACGCGACCGGCCATCGCGTAGCGCACCAGCGGACGGCCATTGAAACTGACTCGCCCGCGCAAATCATCCAGCGTCAGCCATCCCGTTTTCAGCAGGTCGGTGAGGCCGCTGTTCTGCACAATCGCGTCGGGCAGGGTGTCATCGGGTGGCGGCGGCGGGCTGGTGCGGCCCTCCTTCAACCAACGACGGCGCTCCCTGATCCGGGCAATGTCTTCGTCAAGCCGCTGATCTTCTTTCTTGAACGCCTGCGGCTGTTTCGGCGGATGCGCGTTAAACTGCTCAATCCGGCGCTCCAAACGACTGGCCGCCTCGGCAATCGCCATCTCTTCGCTATCGAGCTTGGCCGCGTGATCGCGCAGAATCTGATCATACGATTTGCGGCTATCTTCCCATCGCTGCGCGACCAGTTCAATCGCGACATCGGAGTCGATCACATAGACCGTCTCTCCATCAGCATAAGCATCCACATCCGGCACAAGGCGGCTGCCGCTATCAATGTGCAGCGGCGATAGGACGGTGATGGTGAGCGGGAAGACCCGGTTTGCTGTTTTCATCGTGTATCCTCCGTGTCGGGGATAGCCAGGGCCAGGGCCAGGCCACTGCGGTAGACCGGGTGTGTCGTGCCGTTGCCACTACGAAGCTGGGGGTGTGGCTTCTCGGCTGTATACACCGGGCGCACATCCACCACCGTGCCGCGTATCGGGCCATCAACCTTCGCGCCGTCGAGAACAGAACCCTCAGCGACCATCCGCACGCGCTGGCGGCGCTGGGCGGGTTTGCCGGTGCTGTAGAGCCAGCCACCGACGTTTACCAGTTGGTAGGATGCCTGTTCACTGCGCAGCGCCTCCCGTTCATCAGGGCGCGGCAGGTAGCGCGAGAGCAGCACCTGACGTGACCCAGGCGTGCCCAAGTTCAGGTCAGGAGTTGTCCCACGCACCCCATGAAACGCACCGGCCCCGCTACTGCGCCGCCCGCCCAGCCCGCTCTCGCCAAGCAGATCCAGCAGGCGCTCAAACTGCGCCTGGCCTGTAGGCTCTGCGAATCGTACCAGCAGGGCCAACCCTGCCCCTGGCGCATACGTGACGCAGCCAACCTCAAAGTAAGCCGAGGCATTGCTCACCCGGTCAACCGCCACGTGCGGCAACGACTCGATCTCCCAGATCGGCGTCTCGCCCAGGCGGGCGAACCAAGACTTATCGCTCTCGTTGGATTGCCGTCCCCACGGCTTGGGCAGTTTCTCCGCCTCCTCCTGGCTCAGCCAGACCTTGCCCTTCTGCATGATGATTGGTTTACTGGCGATCTGCCGTCCAGTGCAGATCGCACTAAACAGCTTTGGCGAGAGGTAGCGCAGCTTTTTAAAACCCTTGCCGATTTCACTCCGCAGATGATCAACCATCTTCAACTCAAGGGCCGGACGTGGCAGCAGGATGAGATCGCCCAAGCGGGGAAAGAGCGAACTTAGGGCGAAGGGCGGCGTGCCGGAGACAAAAGGCTGTGCGAAGGCGGGGCCGCCATCGCTCCCCAGGTTACGTGGATCGAGCAGAACCGCCTGAGCCACCAATGCGGCGAAGAGGGAGTCGGAGGCCAGAGTCTCGCTGGCCTCCTCCATTCCAATGCCCTGACGCCCAAAGTGAAAACTGAGGGCGTCGCGATCCTCGGGCGGCTGAAGGTAGTAGGTCGTTAGCACACTCATGCCACGCTCCTACTTGAATGAGTCGGTCAGCCAGCCATTCAGCGCCGTGCGGTCAATCGTCTCTAGATCGGCGAGATTCTCGGCGAAGGCCAGAATCTTCTCATTCTCCCTCGTACCAACCCGCTTTGCCGTAATATCAATACCCCTCAATCGCACCTGTCCGTTGCCACGCGAACCCATCCCGCCCAGGTAATCATCCTCCAGGTGGCCCAGCGCCTCAACCACATGCGTGAAGAGACTAGCGACCTCAGCGGGCAACTCTCCATCGCCCACATAGACGCTAAAGATCAACTCAGCCGGGCCGAAGACCGCCCCCGCCGGCACGCGCTCAATCTGGCGCGGGGCCGCCGCCGATGTCACCCGATCAATCGCCGCCTCCCACTTAATCTCAGTGAAAGGCAGGTCAGCGCGCATCTTTCCCAACTCCTCCGCCGAATCCTTTGTCAACTGCACATCGCGCACGGTCAGGCGGGTCGGCGTCGGGATGGTAAATGCCTTGCGATTGCCTGGAGGCCCCCATTGCGGCAGCGTCCCAAAAACACCAGCGATGGCACGATACTGCGTATATTCCGACTCGCTCTCGGGTGCGTGGACAAAAACATCTTTGTTGATCTTGAAGGTCTGCGATGCACCGTGAACCTTCTCAGTCAGTGAGCGCAGCTTACCCTTGAGCGAAGAGCCGGGGATGTAGGGCTGATTAGTGCGAGCATTGCGGATCACCGGCTTATCTACGCCGCCGATCTCCAAGCCACCGGCGGCCCCGCCAATATGCAGGCCGGTCAGCAGTTCGATCTCGGCGCGCAGGAAGATCCGCCCGTGGAGAGTGACGATGTGTTCAGGCATGAGTATGATCCTCCTGATTAATTATTGCTGCCACCAAACCGGCGATGGTAGGCGAGAATAGCCTCAAAGAAATCCATAAAGTTGCGGAAGTGCTGGACATTGCTGCCAACCAAGCTGATTGCATCCGAGAGGATCTGAGTCAGCGCACCCATTGCCGCCTTCTTTTGATCATCATCACGGCCCTGCACCCGACCATACTGATAGGCCAGCTTTGGACGGAGCATCTGGAGTGATCGCTGTACAGGAGTCGGGAGTGAATCGGTGTCCTTCAGTGCCTTTACATCCTGCTCAATCGTGCGTACCGTACCAAAGATATTGCGGATCTGGGAGGTGGTGACATCGCGGTAAAGTTGTTTACCGATCCGCTCAGCGGTATCGGTCAGCAACGTGATCGCCTCGGTGGTCGTGCCGGTGATAATCAGATTGAGTTGCTCGGCTGAGACCAACTCCCTGGCCAACTGGTCGCCAGTTTTGCGTGGATTACTCTGGTAGGTCATGGTCGTTCTCCTGATCGTCATGCATGTCACGACGCTCGCCACGAATCAACAACTGCGCCCAGCGGGCGGCCAGGCCCGCCTGCATGATCGTGTCTAGGCTGATGGTACTCGTTCCGACGATCTGCTCACGCAGGTTCTCGATCTGCTCGCGGGCCGCGCCCGACGTGCGTTCGGCCAGACGGGTAAGCTGGTAGGTACCCTGCCAGACCCAGGGGCCGTAGGCGAGCTGCGCTGTCCCCGCACGGTTGCGGCGTCGGGTGGCATGGGCCTGGGTATCGAGGCTCTGGATGGTCATCAGCAGGGCGCGGGGCGCGCCCTGTTTCTGCACGAGATTGACCAGATGAGTGCAGAGTTTCTCGGCCTTGGCAAACTGTTCCCAACCCAGGGTGCGCCCCAAAAAGGTGATCGCGTCCTTCTTGCGCTCATCGGGGCGAGTGAAGAGCTTGGCTGCATCCAGTGCTTCGGCGGCATCGTCGGCGGCTTGGTAGAGCGGATAGCTGCCGCCATGCAGCGTGATTCCCGCCGAGAGCGTGATGGGTGGGCGCTCGCCTTCCCTTAGCGGACGGCCCCGCACATAGGCGGCAAAATCATCGCGGATCTGGCGAGCCAGCCCCGGTATCAGGTGCCAGGAGCCAAGGAGGAACAGGTCGTCGCCACCGCTATACACGGCATAGACCTTACCACCGCTGCCGTTCTCGTTGACCTTACGACAAAGCTCTCCTACCCAGCCCTCAAAAAAGCGACTGAGTGCGGCGCTCAGTGCGGCGGTATAGGCCAAGGCCGCGACACCATCGGGCCGAGTCAGCTTCGTGCCAAACAGATCGCCCAGGTTATCCACATCCATCCGCAATACGCCGATGCGACTCACACCCTGGCTATATTTAGCCAGCAAGTTGAAGGGCAGCACATCGCCGAAACTCAGGGTATTCTCATCATCGCGCAGGCCCAGCGCGTTGAATCGCTCAACATCCTCGGCACTGGCCGTGGGTGCCTCAGTCACGGTGTAGCGCGTACCCAGCACATCATCCCTACCGAAATTGAGGTCGTTCGGCACGGCGCTATCATCAAGCGGGAGCAAACGGCGGCGGCGCGTATAGGCAGGGCGATAGTCGCGCTCTTCCTCAACCGTGCGGTAGCCCAGGCCCAGACCAGCGAGAACCCCATACCAGGGCGAGTCCTCGCTGGTGATGCGGAGATCTCCTGGCTCGGCCACCAGCAGCCGGGCCTGATTCAGCCCGGTACCCAGCTTTTGGAGCGACTCATCGAGCCGATCCAGTGGCTCCTCCGCCCCTTCCTCTTTCGGCGGCTCAGGCTGACGTGGCGTAAACAATGTGGCAAAATCGTCTTTGCTGAGGGATGCAAAGCGACGACGTTTATCGTGTTCAATCTCCGCGCTCATCGCTGCCCAGGTATCCTTGCCATATGTAACGGGCGCAAAGCGAGTGCCACCAAGGGCAAGGTAGAGAGTACCGCGATGAGCATCCAGCAACTTCTTGCCAATCTCGGCACGCAGGGCATCAACCTGTTCCAGAGCCGACCCCGGCAGCAGAGCGTAGAAATGCCCGCCCCCGGCGTAGAGCAGGTTGCAGAGCGGCATCCCCACCGTAGTCAACACCCGATGGGCGCAGGCATCCGTCAGCAATTGGAGGTAGAGTGAGCGCCCGCGTAGCTGTTTGGCCGCGCCTTTTGCGCTCACGCTGTAGATAAAATCTTGCACCCCCGAAAGATCGCCGCCAA
Source organism: uncultured Oscillochloris sp. (assembly GCA_903920315.1). Lineage (GTDB taxonomy): Bacteria > Chloroflexota > Chloroflexia > Chloroflexales > Chloroflexaceae > Oscillochloris. The sequence goes on along the minus strand of CAIXLU010000022.1, from coordinate 607 downwards.
GCAGACAGATCTCGCCATTGGGGTTATTCGCCAGGGCGGCGGCGAGGGCGGCGTGGGTACGAGCGAAATCGTAAAGCGAGACAGCGGGTAACGGCGAAGGCAGCGCCCAGGCATGGCGCTGAAGGGCAAAGAGCGTACCCTCCAGCAATGCCTTGCCCGCCAGTTTACGCCGGTCAAGTTCGGTCAGTTCGGTGTGCAGCCGGGAGGCTACATCATCACCGGAGGCGGACTGCTCCTGCGGGAAGAGTATCTCCCGGTCAAGCCGGAGCGTGGCCGAGCGTAGGTATGCCGTGATCTGCGGGGTATCATCAAGCCGAATACGGTTGAAGATTGACTCAAGCGGGCCGCTATCCGCAGAGTTGAAGCCACTCAGGAGCAGTGATTTCGTGTGCTGGACACAATCGCGCTGCGGATCGGGGGGGTCTTCTCCCATAGCCCAGTAGCGGAGTGCGGCGAGGGCAGCGGTGAGGGCAGCGTCGAGGGGCGATGGATTCATTCTACTCCTTCTATGTCCGTACCTGCGCCAAAATTAACCACGAACGAAAGCGGTTTCTGTGACACCGAATCTACGTTACTTATCACCAATGCTCGTGATTCCCGCCTCGTT
>CAIXLU010000021.1 GCA_903920315.1 uncultured Oscillochloris sp. | reverse complement strand
GGCCTTCGCAGGGTGGAGCCCGCCCGTTTACGGGCCGAGTACGAGTTCAACATGTCGTACTATCGGCTATCGGCTATCGGCTATCGGCTATCGGCTATCGGCTATTTCAGCACAATACCCGTCTTGTGGTACTATAGGCGCATCCCAGCATGTACAAATCTACCGCAAGGATGCGATGCCCGACGTTCCTACAGCCCCACCTCTGGCTGGCCTGCGTATCATCGTACGCGGTGCGGTGCAGGGCGTCGGCTTTCGCCCGTTTGTCTACCGGCTCGCCCACCAGATGGGGCTGTTCGGCTGGGTGCGGAATGGCTCTGATGGCGTGACGGTTGAACTGGACGGAGATCCGCGTGATCTGGCGTCCTTTCTGCGCTGCCTGCGCGAGGATGCTCCCCCACGGGCGATCATTGCGGAGGTGGAGGTGGTGTGGGGTGAAACCCACGGCCACCACGATTTTTCGATCAGCCATAGCGACGGCGGCGGTGTCCGTACGACTCTCATCCTGCCAGATATTGCTACCTGCCCTGCATGTCTGGCGGAAACGCTCGACCCCACGAACCGCCGCTACGGCTACGCTTTCACCAACTGTACCACCTGTGGGCCGCGCTTCTCCATTATCGCCGCGCTGCCCTATGATCGGCCACATACCACCATGCGTGGCTTTGCGCTCTGCGCCGCTTGCGGTGCAGAGTACGGCGACCCTGTTGATCGCCGTTTCCACGCCCAGCCGAATGCCTGCCCCGTATGCGGGCCTCGGTTGGTGTTCTGGGCTCCGGGGGGTATCGGACAGCCACAAATCGCTGACATCGCCCCACCGGGCCATCTTATTGACCCCGCCCTGGTTACCGCCGCCGCCGCCCTGCGCCACGGCGCGATTGTCGCGGTTAAGGGCATCGGCGGCTACCAACTCATGGTCAACCCGTGCGATTCTGTGGCGGTGGCTCGTCTGCGCGCCCGTAAGGCTCGTCCCGACAAGCCACTGGCCATAATCGCTCGCGATCTGGCTCAGGCCGCCGAGTTGGTGTTGCTGGACGAGGCGGCGGCGACCTTGCTCAGTTCGGCGGAAGCACCGATTGTGCTGCTGCCCCGCCGCAGCGATGGTCGTTTCCCCATCGCGCCTGAAGTAGCCCCTGGCTGCCCGTACCTCGGCGTGATGCTGCCCTGTTCGCCGCTACACCACCTGCTGCTGCGTGCGGTGGATTTTCCCCTTGTTGCCACCAGCGGCAACCTGAGCGATGAGCCGATCTGCATCAGCGAGGACGAGTCGCGCCATCGCCTCGGTCAGATCGCCGACGCCTTTCTGGATCATAACCGCCCCATCGAACGCCATAGCGACGACAGCGTGGCCGTGATCATGGCTGGTGCCCCGCGTCTGCTGCGCCGCGCCAGGGGTTACGCACCCCTACCTGTGACCCTCCCCGCCGAGTCGGCCTGCATTCTGGCGGTTGGCCCCCAGATGAAGAATACGGTCGCCCTCAGCGTCGGACGCCATGCATTCATCTCTCAGCACATCGGCGACCTGAGTACCGTCGAGGCAGTCGCCGCCTTTGAGCGGGTGATCGCGGACTTCCTACGGCTCTATGCGGCGACGCCGACTCTGGTGGCTCACGACCTGCACCCGGACTATGTCAGCACGCGCTACGCCCACACCACTGGGCTGGTTCCACACGCGCCGAGGCTAGCGATACAGCACCACCACGCCCATTTCGCCGCCTGTCTCGCCGAGCATGCTGCCGTCGGCCCGTCCCTCGGCGTGATCTGGGACGGCACCGGCTACGGGACAGATGGCGCGATCTGGGGTGGCGAATTCCTGCTGGGCGACGCTGCGGGCAGTGTGCGTGTCGCCCACCTGCACCCCTTCCTCCTACCGGGAGGAGATGCCGCCGTGCGAGAGCCGGCCCGCGTCGCCATTGCCCTGCTCTGGGAGTTGTACGGCCCCGACGCGCTAAATAGGGATGATCTGGCACCTCTACGGGTATTTGACCAAGGCCAGCGCCATATCCTGGCCCGTATGATCACGGGCGGCATCAACAGCTTGCCCACGACTAGTGCCGGTCGGCTCTTTGATGGGGTGGCCGCCCTGCTCGGCCTACGCCAGCAGGTCACGTTCGAGGGCCAAGCCGCAATGGAACTGGAGTATCTGGCCGATCCGCACGAGGATGGAGCCTATCCCTTCACCCTCATCCGTGCGGAGCCGATCATTCCGCCCGCGCCGGTTGGCGGCGTCACCTGTATTGCCGCGCCGCTGCTGGTTGATTGGCGTCCGGCCATCGCCGACCTGCTAACCGACCTGTCACACGGGGTGGGGCGCGAGCAGATCGCCGCCCGCTTCCACAACGGTGCTGTCGCCGCGATTGTCGCCGTCGCCGCCGATCTGGGAGTTACGCAGGTAGCCCTCAGCGGCGGCTGCATGCAGAACCGCCTGCTCGCCGAGGGTGCGATGAATCAGTTCACCGCCGCTGGCCGACGCACTCTGTTACCCCGGCTCGTACCCGCAAACGACGGGGGTGTGAGCTTCGGCCAGATCGCAGCGGCGCATGCACGAACCGTATGCGCTGTTGCTCCCTAGACAAAAGCGCAGTATGATACGAAGCGGGATCACTACTTTTCAGATAATAGAATGTGAAACGTAGTGCAACGAGATTCGGTATAAGCAAAAGGAGCGCACATATGGGTGAGGAAGGGTCTGATCGCCAGTGGCAGCGCGGAACAATTATTGGCGCGGCTGAAGACGCGGCTGCGAAGGTGATCCGCACAGGCTTCGGAATTCTTGGAGCACCGCTCCTGCTGCTGCCAAAGCAGTCGCGTTCCTATGTCAACAATGCCCTCCGCGAGCTAAGTCACGGCATTACCGGCCTGCCAAAGAATTTCGCTAAGTCCGCAAACGCCGAGATTGATCGTTGGTACACGAATGAGCCAGATCCAGCCTCCGTCGTCAAAGCAGTTCCGGCTCCCGTCGTTAAGGCCGCCCCAACTCCCGTCGTCAAGGCAGCCCCGAATCCTGTTCCGATAGTGGTGCTACCCCCGCCCCCCGTCGCCAAGGTTGAGCTACCCCCGCCCCCCGTCGCCAAGGTTGAGCTACCCCCGCCCCCCGTCGCCAAGGTTGAGCTACCCCCGCCCCCTGTCGCCAAGCAGCCAGTCGCCGTCGCTGCAGTGACGGTCGGGGTGGAGATTGCACATATCGAGTATGATACGCCCGACCGCGAGGTGGATGGCGAGTATGTACTTATCTGGAACACCAACGATGTTCCGGTGGATCTGACCGGCTGGACGCTGACCAGTAATGAGTCGAAGAGCATCTTCACCTTTCCTGCTTTCACCCTCGCCCCCGGTGCCGAGGTAACACTCTGGACAAAGCGTGGGAAGAATGATGAGGATCATATCTACTGGAATAGCCGTAAGGCGGTCTGGAGTAATAATGGCGACACGGGCACCCTCAAGGATGCCAACGGTGCCACCACCAACGTCTACACCTACACGAGGAAGAAGATCTGATCGCAGCACCTCGCTCCAGAATCATACAACGGCCCGCGCTGGAACCAGCGCGGGCCGTTGTGCGTCATCACGCTGTACGCGATCCATCTACGCGGGATTGCCGCCGATACGGGCTATCGTATATGATGGACACGTACAGTATCTTCTTCACACGCTACCACGACGAGAACTTCTTATGAGCCAACTGAATGTGATCGGCACCACCCTCGGTCGCTTCGAGATCATCTCTGAGCTTGGCCGTGGTGGGATGGCGGTGGTCTACAAAGCCCGTCAAGCTGACCTCGACCGGATTGTGGCGATCAAGCTCCTGCCGCCGGAGATGACCCACGATACGAACTATGTCGCCCGCTTTCGCCACGAGGCGCGTAGCGCGGCTCGCCTGGAACACCCGCATATTATGCCGGTCTACGAGGTGGGCGAAACCAATGGACTGCACTATATCGCCATGAAGTACATCCAGGGCCGTACCCTCAAGGATGTTGTGCAGGAGGACGGTGCTCTCAGTGTGCGCCGTGCCGCCGAGGTTCTGGCCCAGGTTGGCGATGCCCTCGATTACGCCCACCGTCAGGGTATCATTCACCGCGATATTAAGCCCTCGAATGTGATGATCACCGATGAGGGCTGGGTCTACCTCACCGATTTTGGCCTCGCACGTGGTACCGATGGGGCCACGAGTGGCCTGACCATGGCCGGTACGGTGATGGGTACGCCCGAGTATATGTCGCCTGAACAGGCCCAGGGGTTGGCTAGCGTTGGCCCGCCCACCGACATCTACGCTCTTGGGGTGGTTCTCTACGAACTGCTTACCGGCACTTTTCCCTTTCATGCCGAGACACCTATGGCCATGCTGGCCGCCCGTCTGCTTCAGTCTCCCATTCCCCCTCGCGATGTTCGTGGCGACCTGCCCGCCGCAGTGGAGGATGTGGTGATGCGCTCGCTGGCTCGCAAGCCCGAGGCCCGTTTTGCCAGCGCCGCCGAAATGGTGACTGCTCTGCGCACTGCCGCTGGCATCGGCGCGAATCCACAGGCCCAGCCACCCCTCACTCCTGTTGGTGGTGTCCCCGCCATTGGCGAGACCCTGGTGGCCTCTCCCATCCAGACGCCGCCCTATGTTCGTCCCCAGATGTCTGCGCAGCCGCCCCAGGCATATGTCGCCCCTCCCCAAGCCGCTCCTCAGCGTGGCGATCCTGCCCTGGGCCTGCCTTCTCTGCCCGCACCGGGCGTGTCAGGTGCAAAACCCAAGACCGGACTGTTCATCGGTATCGGCGCGACCGTGCTGGTGCTGGTGATCGCCATTGTTGGCCTGTTTGCCTACATCGGTCGGCCCACACCTGGCCCCGACACGACCCCCATATCTGGCCCCACCGACTCGGCCCTGACGAGATTGCTCCAGCAGGCCGACACCAGCCTCGCCAATGGCGATAGTGACACAGCCTTTGAGCAGTATCAGCAGGCACTTGGTATGTCGGCGGACAATACCGCCGCCCTCAGCGGTATCGCTATTGTTGACAACATGCGCGCCGACTGGCAGAAGGCCGAGCAGAGCGCCACCAATCTGGTGAACGCCTCGCGCAGCACCGATAAGAATAAGGCCGCAGCCCTCGGGTTGGCGCTGCTGGCCGATGCGGTGAGTTCGCAGAATAAAGTCACCGAGGCTGAAGATTCGATCACGCAGGCGCTTAAACTCGATGGCGAACTGGCTCTGGCTTACGCGATCAATTCAAATATCATGGCAATCCAAGCATACGGTGCCAACGATACTGCCGGGATGGAGAAGGCTCTGGATGAGGTGGATAAGGCCGTTGATAGCGTACACGACGAGACGCTGCCGATCCAGGCTCTCACCTATCACGCGATTGGGTTCACATGTGCCCAGGATTACGCACTCAGCAGGGCGGGCGGTCGCTCTCCCAGGGAGAGCAGCCTGACCGAAGGCACGGCGGATTACCGGAAGGCGATTCAGCTTCAGCCTAATCTGCCGCTTTTTCACACAAACCTCGGCTACTTGTTAAGCAATGCTGGGGACAACGATCAGGCCCGCGCTGAGTTTAAACGGGCTATCAATCTTGATGATACTAGCGAAGCGGCACATAACGGCTTGGCCTGGAGTTTCTTCAACAGCGGGGAGTATGCGCAGGCCGAGAAAGAGTTTCGCCGCGCTACCACACTCGCGCCCGATTATGCGAACGCCCACTATGGCCTCGGTCTGACCCTAGAAAATCTGAGTCGCAAGGACGAGGCCCGCGCCGAATTTCAGCAGACCCTAACGCTTGATCCATCCTACACCGCCGCCCAAAACGCGCTGGATCGGATTGGGAAGTAGCACGTATTGTTTTGTGGCATATAGGCATGGTTTCATAGGGGCCGAGTTTACTTTACACTCTTGGCATACTTACCCCCCCTAGCCCCCCCGCAAGCGGGGGGGAACCAATGCGTTGTTCCCCCCCGCTCGCGGGGGGGCTAGGGGGGGTAGAACTGTAAAGTATTTGCGAACCTTGTCATAGAGCAAAAGTCACCCTATCACATATGTCACGTTGAGCGAAGCGAAGCGTCCCGACCGTGATATGGACTGCCGGGACGCTTCGCTTCGCTCAGCGTGACAGCGTTACTTCTGCGGTAGTGCGTATCGTCTATTGACGTGGCCCGGAAGGCGTCTATAATGCGTTCTTAACAAATCCCCGTTCCCAATTCACCGCCCTTCCCGCTCATCCTATGGGCGGCCTCGACGGATAAGTCAAGGAGGACTCTCCATGCGTGCATACGGCCCGGAAAGGATCCATAACATCGGCATATTTGGTCACCTCGGCAGCGGGAAGACAATGCTGGCCGAGGCGATGCTGATGACCGCCCACGCTATCCCACGGATGGGACGCATTGAGGATGGCTCGACAACGAGCGATTACGATCCCGATGAGACCCGCCGTGGGATGTCTGTTTCTCTCTCGGTTCTGCCCCTCGAATGGCATGATGACAAGGTGAACCTGATTGACGCCCCTGGCTTCGCTGATTTTGCCGGCGATGTGGCCGCAGCCATGCGCGTCATTGACGGTGCCGTGATTGTTCTTGACGCCTCCGCCGGTGTGGAGGTTGGCACGGAACTTGCCTGGGAAGTAGCTGTCCAGAACCGCGTACCTCGGATCATCTTTGTCAATAAGCTCGATCGCGATAACGCGAACTTCTTTCGGACCATCGAGCAGGCCCGCGAACATCTCGACGCGGCTGTTCTGCCTTTGCAGATCCCGATTGGGGTTGGCAAGGGCTTTAAGGGCATCATCTCGCTGCGCCAGCAGCGCGCCTGGCTCGTTTCGCCCCAGCACGACGGCGGATTTGTCCAGGCCGATGTTCCCGCCGATATGAACGCGCTCATGCACGAGTGGCGCACCGCTGTGATTGATAAAATCGCGGCTACCAACGACCACCTGATCGAGCGTTACCTTGAGGGCGGCGAGGATGCACTCACCCTTGATGAATTGCTGATTGGCCTGCGTACCGGGATCGCCGACGGCTCGATTGTCCCCGCCTTCTGCGGCTCGGCCACCGAGGTTGCCGGTATCGCTCAGTTGCTCAACGGGATTGTTGACTCGATCCCGTCGGCGGCCCGCAAGCTGGTGCATGTCACCGATCTCACGACCGGCGCGGATCTCACCGTGAACGCTGCCGCCAACGAACCGCCTAGCGCTCTGGTCTTCAAGACGGTTTCCGATACCTACGGTCGGGTTAGCTACTTCCGTGTCTATAGCGGCGAGGTTCGTGGCAACACCAACCTGCTCAATTCGCGCACCCGCAAAGAGGAGCGCGTCGCCCACGTTTACGGCGTGCGCGGCAAGGAGCAGACGGAAGTTGAGGTCGTCGGTGCCGGCGACATTGGTGTGATCACGAAACTGGTTGAGACCGCGACGAACGATACGCTCAGTACCACCGCCCGCCCGCTCCAGCTCGATCCCATCGCTTTCCCATCCGCGCCCTTTATCGCCACCGTCAAGCCCCACAGCCGCGCCGACCTCGATAAGCTCGGGGTTGCCCTTGGCCGCATGATCGAGGAGGATCCTACCCTCCATACTGACCGCGATCATCAGACGGGCGAGACTCTGCTGGCCGGTCTCGGTGAGAGCCACCTGGGTATTATCGCCGAGCGTATGAAGCGTAAGTTTGATGTCAGCATTGACATTGAACTGCCGCGCATTCCCTACCGCGAGACGATTCGTGGCAAGGCCGAGGCGCAGTACCGGCATAAGAAACAGACCGGCGGCGCGGGCCAGTTCGCCGATGTGAGTCTGCGCGTTGAACCCCTCATCCCCGACCCCGAGCGCCAGGATCCTCTGGAGTTTGTCAACGAGGTCGTCGGCGGCGTGATCTCACGCGGCTTTATGCCCGCCATCGAGAAGGGTGTGCGCGAGGCCATGGCCGAGGGTCTGCTCTCCGGTAGCCCGCTGCTGGATGTGCGCGTTGCGGTCTTTGACGGCAAGGAACACCCGGTAGACAGCAAGGAAATTGCGTTCAAGAGCGCCGGTAAAGAGGCGTTTAAGCTCGCTGCCGCCAAGGCTCATCCTGCCATCACCGAGCCGATCTACATCCTTGAGATCGTCGTCCCCGACCAGTTCGCCGGCGATATTATGAGCGATATGAGTACCCGTCGCGGGCGCGTCCAGGGCATGCTGCCCACTGGCACCGGCAAGACGGCGATTACCGCCCAGGCACCCCTGGCCGAGATCCAGCGCTACGCCACCGACCTCAAGGGCATGACCCAGGGCCGTGGGCGCTTCTCGATGACCTTCGACCACTACGACGATGTGCCGCCCCATCTCGTGGACGGCGTGATCGCGCAGCATAAGAAGGATATTGAGGCTGCTCACCATTAGTTCGTAGTGCGGGCTTCCAGAGTTCGTAGTGCAGGCTTCCAGCCTGCCAGATGCGTGTCGGCAGGCTGGAAGCCTGCACTACGAACACCGCAAACTGTAAAGCTGATCTGAACCGTCACAGATACACAAAACCGGCGGGCAAT
>CAIXLU010000020.1 GCA_903920315.1 uncultured Oscillochloris sp. | reverse complement strand
CGCGCGCGGCTTTCTCCGCTGCGACTGCTACGCCCCATCGCGGTGGGGGCGGGGCTCTCCCTGTGGGCTTGGCGCGACCCCGGTGGGTGTGCGTGGGCTATGCCAAACCCACCGCTATGGCTGCTGGTTGCGGGAAGATTGATTATTCTTTTGATGGAAATAGTTAAGGCAAAGCCTCACCTATCTTCGTCAATAAGCATAGTCAGCACCAGTGGTGCCCGACTATCGGCTATCGGCTATCGGCTATCGGCTATTTTCGGCGTGCTGCTGGTTGGTCACCTCGCCCTGCTGCTGCCGATGCCCTGGCGTGGGCTAGGCGCACTGGTGGTGCTGGGGATGCCGGGATGGTTAATTGCCCGCGTCATCTTTTCTGTTGAGGGCGACCCGCTGGTGCGGACGTTCCTGGGCCTCTGCGGGGCTATAGCGGTGGCCCCGCTGATCATCCTGGCTTTACAGGCCATCCCCGGCCCGCTGCCAGGTTGGTTATTACTTCTGGTCGCTGACATTCTTAGTGCGGTGATGATGAGGGAGGAGGGAGGAAGGATGAGGGATGAGGGAGGAAGGAGGAAGGACGCTCCTTCATCCCTCATCCCTCATCCTTCCTCCCTCATCCTGGCAATCGCAATCGCCCTGCGCCTCATCATGCTGGGCGGTGCGGAGTTTCAGGGCGACGAGGCTCGGGCGATGTTGCTGGCTGTTGGGGTGGCCCAGGGCGACGATGGTATTCTGCTGACCCACACCAAGGGGCCGATTGAGGCGTTGCTGCCCGCTGGCCCGCTTATTCTGGCCGGGGCCGGGGCCGAGTGGGTGGCCCGTTTGCCCTTCGCCCTGGCCGGGATCGGGCTGCTGCTGGGGGTTGTGGCGATTGTGCGGGAAATCTGGCCCGATTCTGCACGCCGCAGCACCATCGTCGCTGTCGTGGCCGTGGCCCTGCTTGCCAGCGACGGTTTTGCCCTGGGATTTTCGCGGATCGTCCAGTACCAGAGCGTCGTCCTGCTGATGTCGGCGGGAGCTTTCTGGTGCTGCTGGCGCTTCTACGCGGGCGCGGAGCAATCGGCGCGCTACCTGGTATCGGCGGCGGCGCTGCTGGCGGTGGGGCTGCTGGCCCACTACGATGCGGTTATGGTGGCCCCGGCCCTAGCCTGGCTGGTGATCGCCGGGGGCTGGCGGCGTGGCTGGCGTTGGCGGGAGTGGCTGCGTGGGCTGGGTATACCGGCCCTGCTGGGCGCGGCGCTGCTGACCAGCTTCTACCTGCCCTACGTCACCAGCGCGAGCTTTGGGGCCACCGCCGAATACTTAGCCGGGCGGACGGGCCAGGGCGACGCCGGGGGGCCGCCCTTTAACAACCTGCCGCTCTACCTGAGCATCTCGTCCTTCTACAATGCGCCGCCCCTGGTGCCGATTCTGGCAGTTGCCCTATTTGCGTCCTTCTGTCTGCTGATCTTTGCCCGCGCAACCCTCACTCCCAACCCCTCTCCCTGTGAGAGCGAGGGGAGAAGCCAACCTCACAATGCGACATATCCTCTGGCGCTCTGGTTTGCGGTTCCCTTCCTCGCCGAGTCCTTCCTGATTGCCGAGCCGCGTACTCACTTCTACAGCGCGCACCCGGCGGCGGCGCTGATCATCGGTTACGGCATCGCATGGCTGGCGGGGAAGGTTCCGTCTGTGAACATTCCCCTTCGCCTTGGCGGAATTCTCTGGCTGGCGGTTAGCCTTAGCTACGCCCAACTGCTCTACCTGCGCCCGTTCCCCGAGTATCAGCGATCATTCCCGGCGGCGCGGCCTGCCATTATGCGGGCCAGCTACGGCGACAAACTGCCCGAAGCGGGCTACTTCGGATTTCCGCACAGCGACGGCTGGAAGGCTGTGGCTGAATTCTATCGGGCCGGGGTGATCGCGGGCAGCTACGACACCAACCAGAACCGCTGGCTGGTCGGCTGGTATCTGCGAAATGCGCCGCGCTGCGCGACGAATCCCGATTACTACCTGATTGCCAATGCCGAGGCGACACGCTACTTCCCGCCGGGCTACCATCTGTTCGGTGAGGTTACGCTTGGGCCAACCCGCACCCTGGCGATCTACAGCCGTGTGCCAGTTGCGGGTTCGCCCCAGATCTTCTCTGGCGAGGAACTGGCCACCGCCTTTGATGCGCGTCCAGTCGAGCCATTCCCCGCCGCCGCCATTCTTGCCGACAGCTCGAAGTGCAGGTTGTAGACTATCGGCTATCGGCTATTTTCGATACCCCGTGATCTTCTCGCGCAGCCGTGCCGCTAAAGAAGGGCTGGCTTCGGCCAGAGCCGCGTGGATCTGCTCGGCCTCGGCACGGTAGCGATCTACCTTCTCTGCTGTCCAGTAGGCGGGCGGTGGCTGGAGGTTGCAGATCCGATCAGCCAGCTTAACCATCCAGATCTCGGGTGGCTGGAGGCGGATGCGCCACAGGCTATCGGCCATCTGCGCGTCTTTGGCCAGATCCGTGTCCTTGCTCAGTGCTAGTACCCCATCGGCTACCGGGGTGCCGAAGGCCATCGCCAACTCGTCGTAGCTGACTCCGGTATCCTCAATCACATCATGAAGCAGGGCGCACTGCACTGCCAAGTCGCCATCGTGATCCGGCTCATCGCGCAGGGCTGCGATCACCTCCATGCTCACAAAGGCCAGGTGCAGAATGTAGGGCAGTTCGGTGCCGGGGTAGATCTGGCCCTGGTGCGCCCGCGCCGCAAAATGATACACTGCTAGATAGCGATCCTGTGACCACATGGAATTCTCTCCATAGACAAGGTTTCAGGTTTCAGGTTTTAGGTCAAGCGCATCAAGATGGCACATTCTAGCCTGAACTGTGAAGTAGTTGCGAACCATGTCATATCAAAAAAAGTCTTTGCGTCCTTGCGCCTTTGCGTCAAACATGTACATGTTTGACGCAAAGGCGCAAAGGCGCAAGGATGCACGACTCATGTTCGGCATGATTATCCCCCGCGCAGCGTGATCAGCATGGCCGAGCCGATAAATGTTGCGACCAGGGTACCTAGCACGAGCAGGGTGGCCAGGAGCCAGGTGGCGGCAGCGCGCCAGAGCGAGAATCGGTGGGCCGCAGCCACTCCAATGAGAGCCAGGAAGAGAGAGCAGAGGATCAGGAGTACGTGGGTACTCCAGCAGATAGCGACGGCCAGTGCTAGTCCCGGCGTCGCCCCGCCCCCGCCGAGGCTGGCCTTCGGGATCAATGTGAGCTGTCCCGCCCAGAGCAGCAGTCCAGACGCCGGGGGGATCGCCGCCCAGGACAACCCGGCCCGCACTGCTCCCGCACTGCCCACCCCACCCAGCCCGCGCCCAGATATACGCAGAAGTACACCGCCGATCACCAGGGCCGCAATGCCGAGGGGTGGCCCAGCCAGCAGCACCATCACCAAAATCGCTCCCAGGCTGGCATCAGTGTCCAGCCCGCGCCAAACGACCCAGTCCAGCAGCACCCCCACCCCGCCGAGCGCACCGAGCAGGAAGGTAGCGATGGGGGAGGGGAGGCGGGGGGCAGGAGGCAGGGGGCGGGGGATAGGGGATGGGGGATGGGGGATGGGGGCCGGGGGCTGGAGGCTGGGGACTGAATCTTGTTGCCAGATCTGGGTTCCCGGCTCCCGGCTCCCGGCTCCCGGCTCCCGGCCCTCCAGCCCTCGCCGCGCCGCCACATTGTGCGGGTCGAGAGTCAGGGCACGCTCCAGACACTCGCGCTGCTGGGCGGGGTCATCGAGGGTGCCGGAGAGCCAGAGCCATGCCTCGGCACTGCGCGGGTTAGCCCGCACCGCAGCGGTCAGCAGTTGGCGGGCGCGGGTACGCTCTCCGGCGCGCATGGCCGCGATTCCTTGCGCCAGCAGCGTCTCCGCTGTCGCGTCATCCTGACGCATCAGAGTCCACCGAGCGGGGCGTG
>CAIXLU010000019.1 GCA_903920315.1 uncultured Oscillochloris sp. | reverse complement strand
TGTTTCACCCGTCGAAGCTTATAACTATAAATCCACCGACATCACCATCACAGGTAGCGACTTTCTGCTTACTCCCACCGTGCGCTTAAACAATGTGCTGCTCCCAAATGTGACCTTCGTGGACACAACCACGATTACGGCCACCGTGCCTGCCGATGTGCCAGGTGGTATGTATGCGATCACCGTGACCAATCCCGATAGCCAGAGTGCAAACTTAACGAGTGCGTTTACCGTGCTGATGGGTGGCGATGGAAATTTGGGAACATGGCAAGCAGCATCGTCTATGACTACGCCGCGAAGAGGTTTTGCCGCAGTAACACAAGGCACTTATCTTTACGCACTTGGCGGTATCGATGGAATTCAGGCATTGAATAGTCTGGAGCGAGCGGCAATCAACGCCGATGGCACACTGGGTTCCTGGCAGGTCGTCTCTTCCATGACGACAGCCCGACTAGATTTCGCGGCAGTAGTGGCAGAGGGCTTTCTTTATGCACTCGGTGGTAACAATGGCAGTTGGCTAAGCAGCGTGGAGCGGGCACAAATCAATGCCGATGGCTCACTGGGTTCCTGGCAGGTCGTCTCTTCCATGACTACGCCTCGATCGTATTTCGCGGCAGTAGTGGCAGAGGGCTTTCTTTATGCACTCGGTGGTTACAATGGCAGTTCCTCCCTAAGCAGCGTGGAGCGGGCACAAATCAATGCTGATGGCTCACTGAGTTCCTGGCAAGTCATATCTTCGATGACTCTTGACAGATATATGTTTTCGGCGATAACAGTGGGCGGTTATTTTTATGCACTTGGCGGTTTCGGTGTCAACGGAACTAACTTGAGCAGTATAGATAATACCTTCGCCAATTATCCAGTGAGCACGTCAACGGGGAGCGGATGGATACGCCCTAGCCCGGTGACGGCGGCCAGGAGCCGCTGCAATAAACCCGGCTCTGGTTTTTCCGGAAGGAGTTTAATGATCTGTTCGGCATAGGCACGCCCACGGTAGTCGGATTTGAGATCCAGGACGCTGGCGTTCGGGTCGCTCTGACGGCGATCCCGTACCAGGCGACGACTCAGATTGACCATGAAGAAGGCGAGGTTCATCGCGTTCATGACGGCGGTCTCGGTGACAACCATGAAATCCTCCAAGCCCCAGTATTGTTTCGCATCACGAAACGTAAACTCGATTTGGAACCGCAACTGATAGGCATCGAGGAGTGCATCCCAGACCAGAGTGCGGTCACTGCTGAAGAGGTAGACATGCGCGTGCTTCCCGGTCGTCTGATGGTGCTTAACCATCACAACCACGTTCAGGGGTTGATCAAAGGTTTCGTGGCGGGCTTCGATCTGGTAGATCCGCGTCTCAAGATCATCCTCCACGGTCGTCTGTTTGAGGAAGCGCTCCGGGATGGCGGTTGGATCGATCCGCTCGCCATAGATTCGATGCGGGCCACGCCCGGCGTAGGGGCCGTCATACGGATAGTACAACGCCGAGTCGCTGCGCAGCTTGGAGATCAGCTGCAATCCGAGCCGACGGGCCATGAGGACGGCGTTGTGATTGCCAAAATGTCCATCCAGCACCAGATAGGTCAGCGTAAGGGATGCTCCGATGCGGGTCAGGAGGCTCTGGATCATCGTACTGATGCGCGTGTGTTCCGCATTCAGCGGCGCATCGGCCTTGGCCTGGGTGCTGCTGCCCTTCGGGCGTCCTGGTTTGCGCGTGGCGGCGGGTATGGTCGGGGACGGCGCTTCTGCGGGTTCCCGCACAATCTGTGCAATCTGCACCGGGAATGCCTGCCGTTCGGTGCAACTGACCAGGGCAAGTGCGAACAACGACACGCCCGGCACCGGTTTGCCAAAGATACTCGAAAAGAAGCGATCCACGCCGTAGGTCTCCGTGCCCGCTTTGGTCACGACACATTCATCGCCCACCAGCAGGTACCGATCACCTGGGGTGAGCAGGTGGGTGCGGACGAACATCCACAGGAGTGCCGCCCACGGCAAGGTGGTATGAAAGAAGCGCTGAATGGTGCGATAGCTGCCCCCCGTTCCGGCCCAGCGGGCAAGCCCCAACATCGTGACTCGTCCCGTCATCGCGAGCATGGCCAGCACAATCCGGCTTAACTGACGTACCGTGGTCATCGTCACTGCCGGATGGAGGCAGAGTACCAGTGATAGAATAGCGTCCATGGCTTTTGTGGTTGCTCCGTTGGTTGGGCTTGATCGCCCCAACGGTATCACAAAAGCCACTCTCTTTCACGGTCAGTTTTGGCGAAGGTATTGATGATATGAACCGGGTTTGGAAGATCAGGCGTGCGGTGGAGACTCCGGCAAAACTGATCACCGGGCTCCGCAGTTCGGTATCCATCGCCACTTCACCGGCGTAGTCACTGTCGGCAATGGCGAAACCGCCGCTGCCGCCAG
>CAIXLU010000018.1 GCA_903920315.1 uncultured Oscillochloris sp. | reverse complement strand
TGATGCTGGCGCATGTCGCCGTTGCCCCACTCCGCGCAGCGCATTGGCCGGGCGGGCGCGCTGAGGTCGGGGAAGGCGTACCAGGCGTCCGCGCCGCAGATCACCTCGCGGCGGTTGCCCCAATCGTAATCGTGCTGGCTGCTCGGCGCGAAGTGGACATTGCCGCATTCGGCCCGTCCCGGTGCGCTCTGGTCGTAACGGGTGAATCGTTCCCAGAGGTTGGATTCTCCGCGTCGGTTGCGGTAAACATGGGACATGATCGACTCGACCCGGTGGCCGAAATTCTCCAGCATGCAGCCCACGTCCCGCTCGTAGTTGAACCCCATCACCACAAAACGCCGCCGCGCCCCGGCCAGCCCGCTGAGCGGCGGCGCGTTGCACCAGACCGCCCCGTCGCCCGCCATTTGGCTCTCGTAGTAACCGCCGTAGGGAAAAGCAAAGAGCCAGACCTCGTCAATCAGGTCAGCCTCAATCTTCGCGACCGAGCCGAACTGGGCCAGGATGCGCCGGTAGTCCGCCGCGTCGGGCTGGTGGAATCCGCTGCGGCGCTGCCATGCGGTGAAGAAACTTGTATCGTCGTAGCTGAATCCGTCTAGCTTGGACGGGTAGCCATCTACCTCGTAACGCTCGACAATGCGGTAGCGGGCCATACCGCCGCTGCACTGATGCATATCCGCAATGTACTGATCCGCCAGATCGTCGGGGTTGCTCCAGCCCATGTGTGCGCTGAGGCGCTGACCTCCCGCGATCTCGATCACCGGGTTATGAATGATCATCTGCACGCGCAGCGTGAACGGGTCGGCGGCAGCCCGATCATTGTGCAGCACCTGTGCTATACGTGGCCCGCGCCCGAAGAGCCAGTTGAGCATGGGCCAGTTCCTCTTTTCACGCCCCCCCAGCTAGGGCGATTGCAGAATTCACCGCCGCTCCGCCCTCACCCCCCAGCCCCCTCGGAGATCTGGCCGAGAAGCGACTCCATGCGGTCGAAGGCCGTGACATCACCGGCGCGAGCATTGGCAATCAAGAGCCGCATATCGCTAAGCGTATTGCTGACCATGTTATCAACGCTGGCGGTATGGAGGGCCAGAGAGATATGGCATGCCACCAGCTCTAGCAGGTTGAGCTGAGACGTATTGAAGAGGTGGGTCTGCGCCGTCGTCACCGTCAGGACGCCAAGCAATTGCTCGCCCCAGATCAGCGGCACGGCCATAGCGCAGCGAGTACGCACATCGTTTTCGTGACCCTTGAGGGCAAGCCAGCGATGATCGGTATCCGTCTCATCAATGATCATCGGCGCACGCGAGTTAAGAACCAACCCGGCCAGACCATTATCGCGCACCTCGCGGGCACGCTCAGTACTTGACTGTATCCCATTGCTCAGCACGAGCATCGGCGTATCGGACTGGTCGTGGGAAATCAGCAGGAGGCTTGCGCGCTCGCCCGTCACCATCGTCGGCACCTGCGTCACCAGATCCATCGCCAAGTGCCGTGGGTCGGCGGAGGCGCTCGCCATATGTCTACCGAAGATCAACAGGCGGTCAAGGGTATCGGTGTTGGCCTGGGCCTGATGATAGTGCTGATCGAGTTGGCTTTGCAGGGTTGACTGTTCAAGTACCGCGCCGAGGATCTGACCGAGGGCACCGAGCAAGACGTGATCATCCGTGCTGAAGGGCCGACTACGACGTGCCTCGATCCGACCAATCACCCGCCGCCCGATCATAATCGGCCCACAGAGTAGCCCTGGCTCCTGAATATGCAGGCTGCCAGTGCCAGCAGGCACAATGATCTCCAGTTTCTCGGCGTGCAGCCAGTCGGCGGCTAGGTCGCGCAGCATGGGGAGAGGATCAGCCTCGCGCCGACCGGCTATAAAAAAAGCCCCACAGCTTGCGAGCGCCTCACGCAGACGGTAGCTCTGGTTATTGGGCTGTTCCGACGATGCGGTAGTTAATGGAGATGTCATTAGTCTCACGGCGCTCTCGTATAAAGTAGTGTTAGGAATGACATGGTACCTCTCACTCAGAAGTTTATGTTGGAGAGCATACCGCCGTTTCCAAACGTGCCTCGTAAGCAGTTATCCTGCTCCTACATAGAATTATCGCACAGGAAAGAACGACTTTCTACACAAAAATTGCTACTATGACGATTCTGTAATCCGCAAGATGACATATTTTGCATATTTCCACCAACAGTATGTACCTTCCATGCTATTCGCAGAAAAACGAAGGGTTGGGAGAGTATGCGTACTCCCCCAACCCTTCATTTTTCTGCGAAGAAAGCCTCATGCCCCGAGTGGCTCTGCAGGCCGCTTTGTCTCCATCGCCAGCACACCGCCGCGATGGAAGGCCAACTGGCCCTGCTCCAGATCAACGTGGATCGTGTCGCCCTCTTTAAACACACCGCGTAGCAGTTCACGCGAAATGGGCGTCTCCAAGAGGCGCTGCACCGTGCGGCGCAGCGGGCGCGCACCGTACACCGGGTTGTAGCCTTCGCTCACCAGATGCTCACGGGCGGCATGGGTGAGGTTGAGGGCGATCTTCTGATCATGCAAACGCTCAACCAGTTCACCGACCTGAAGATCCACAATCCGGCTCAGATCCTCAAAGCTCAGTTCGTGAAAAAGCACGATCTCGTCCACACGATTGAGGAACTCCGGGCGAAACGCCTGACGCAGCGCCTCGTCAACTTTGCGCCGGGCCTCCTTAAGATCTACATGCTTAACGCCACCCTTGCCCGGTGCCGAAAAGCCAATAACGCTGCTCCGCAGGTGTTCCGTGCCCGCGTTACTGGTCATGATGATCACCGTGTTGCGGAAGTCTACGGTACGGCCATGGCCATCGGTCAGACGACCATCGTCGAGAACCTGGAGCAGAGCGTTAAACACATCCGGGTGGGCCTTCTCGATTTCGTCAAAAAGGATCACCTGGTAGGGTCGCCTACGGATCTTCTCGGTGATCTGACCACCCTCGTCGTAGCCCACATAGCCGGGGGGCGCACCGATCAGGCGACTGACTGTATGGCGCTCCTGAAACTCGCTCATGTCAACGCGGGTCATGGCGTCCTCGCTATCGAACATGAACTCGGCCAGAGCTTTGGCCAGTTCCGTCTTACCGACACCGGTAGGGCCGACGAAGATAAAACTACCGATGGGGCGGCGCGGGTCGCGCAGGCCACTGCGGGCGCGGCGGATGGCATCGGAGAGCAAGACAATCGCCTCGTGCTGGCCGACCACCCGCTCGTGGAGACGTTCCTCCATCTCATTCAGCTTCTCGCGCTCGGTCTCAAGCATACGGCTCACCGGCACGCCCGTCCAGCTCGCGACGATCTGGGCCACATCCTCCTCATCCACAATCTCATCGAGATTAGCCGACTTGAGCCATGCATCGCGCCCGGTCTCAAAGTCGTGATGCAGGGTCAGGAACTGCGCACGCAGGATAGCCGCCTGCTCATAGTCACGGCGCGACCCGGCGTCTTCCTCGTCCTTCTGGAGTTTCTTGAGAGCCGCTTCCTTATCCTTGAGTACCTGAGGCATGGCGAAAATATCAATGCGCAGCTTGGCGCTGGCCTCATCAATCAGATCAATCGCCTTATCCGGTAGGAAGCGGTCGTTGATATAGCGGCTCGAAAGATTGGCTGCCGCCGTCAGTGCCTCGTCGCTAATCGTGAGCTGGTGATGATCCTCGTAACGCTTGCGCAGGCCGCGCAGCATCTCCACCGTGGTCGCAATATCTGGCTCCTCGACAAAGACAGGGCTAAAGCGTCGCTCCAGGGCGGCGTCCTTCTCAATATGCTTGCGGTACTCGTCAATGGTGGTGGCACCCACTACCTGCATGTCACCACGCGAGAGGGCCGGCTTGAGCATGTTCGAGGCATCAATGCTCCCGGCAGCCGCGCCCGCGCCCACCACCGTATGCAGTTCGTCTATAAAGAGGATAACCTTGCCCTTGGCGGTACGCACCTCGTCCATGACCGCCTTAAGGCGCTCCTCAAACTCACCACGGAACTTCGATCCTGCCACCATACCCGCCAAGTCGAGCGCCAGGAGCTTGCGGTCGCGCAGGGTGGGCGGTACGTCGCCACCACTCATACGCTGGGCCAACCCTTCGGCAATGGCCGTCTTGCCTACGCCGGTCTCACCAACCAGCACCGGATTATTCTTGCTGCGCCGCGAGAGAATGCGGATCACGCGGGTGATCTCGGCCTCGCGGCCAATCACCGGGTCGAGCTGCCCGGTCTTCGCCAGTTCGGTCAGGTCAATGCTGTACTTCTCCAGGATCTCGTAGCGGCTCTCCGCGCTCGGATCGTCTGATCGCTGCGAGCCACGGATCTCCATCAGCACCTGATAGAAGCGTTCTTGGTCAACATTAAACGTGTTGAGGATGCGCGCCGAGGCACCCTCGCGCTCGCCCGCCATCGCGATCAGCAGGTGGTCAATACCCACATACTGGTCGCTCATCCGGTTGGCCTCTTCTTCCGCCCGCTTCACCAAGCGCTGAGTGCGTGGAGTGACATAGACCTGGTTGCCGAAACCATACTGCCCATAGACCTTCGGCGACTTCTCAAGCTCGCGCTCGACACGCGCCGATACCGTCTCAGGGTCAACATTCAAACGCTGGAGGGCGCGGGTTGTCAGGCCGTCGCGCTGACGCAACATCGCCAGGAAGACATGTTCAACGTCAAGCTGCGTGTGATGCTGCGCCTGCATGATTTCCTGGGCTGCCTGAAACGCATCCTGCGCCTTCTCCGTGAAGCGCTCAAGTCTCATTACGGTTCCCTGTTCACTATGGTGTGCTGCTGATCCCAAAACGGTACTCGTTGAGGCGGAGCAGAATGTACAGATCTGTGATCCCTGGGCGTCACTACCGCTCAGATGAGCGAGGTGACATCCGCCAGTGAGAACTAGTATAGCACAATGGATTCCGGGATTCCGGCCCGTAGTGTGAAATACCCACGGCTAAAGCTCGTGGGCTTCCTGCTTCATCGACCCGTGCCAACCGTTCCGATGGGGCTTACCGAGTCTCCACAGGCGTTTTGTGTCTCGGCGTGTCCCGCCGCGACCCGCAGATCAAACATGCGCTTGCCCTCATGGTCAATGTTTCGTGCGGCGTTCAGATCGCGGTCGTGATGCACGCCACATGGGCATGTCCAGACCCGATCCGCCAAAGTCAGGTCCGCATTGACCAACCCGCACGCGCCACAGGTTTTGGACGAGGGAAAGAAGCGCCCGATCGCAACCACATGGGTATCGTTCCGGTCGGCCTTATACTCCAGCATCGACCGGAACAT